>JAUJMG010000341.1 GCA_030446955.1 Thermomicrobiales bacterium | reverse complement strand
CATTCGCCGCGTGATTGCAAACGCGGTGCACTGGGCGGCTCCGATCGCTGGGCCGAGTCGTACATTCGGTAAGGTGGAACCACAGGAGGCGATCCTGAGCGGGGTTGGCTAGGGCGAGACCACGGTGGCCTGGCGGCCGGGATCATGGCAGAGGTCTTCTGCACCCATGCGGATCTGATAGCGCTATCCTGTGTCCCCGCCAGTCGATGGGACATGGGAGTGAGCAGCTGTGGAGCACTTTTCTGTCATCGTGCTGGGTGGCGGCACGATGGGGTCGGCGGCCGCCTGGGCCCTAGGCAAGCGCGGGGTCCGGGCGCTGGTGCTGGAGCAGTATCGGCATGTTCATACCATGGGCAGTCATGGTGGACGAACCCGCATCATCCGCCATGCCTATGCGGAGTCGCCAGACTACGTCCCGTTGGTGCAACGAGCCGACGCTCTCTGGCAGGAGCTGGAGGCTGAGGCCGGAGACCGGATTCTCTATCGCACTGGGGGATTGGACCTGGCAGCACCCGGGTTCGCCCACGCCCGTGATGCCAGGTCGAGCGCCGAGCAGTTCGGCTTGCCCTTCGACTGGCTCGACGGCGTGGAGGTCCGACATCGCTGGCCAGTCTGGAACGTCGGTGACGACTGGGAGGCCTGCTACAGCCCGCAGGCTGGTTATCTCGCGGTTGAACCGGGGCTCCGTGCTCTTGCGGCTGGTGCGCGGAGGCTGGGGGCCACGGTCTCCGAGGAGGAGTGTGTTCGGGAGTGGCATCTCGACGGCGCTGGGGTGCGGATTGGGACAGACCGGACAACCTATACGGCCGACCGCTTGATCATCACGGCTGGCGCCTGGTCTGGCCAAGTATTGGCTGAGCTGGGTCTGCCGCTGACCGTGCTTCGGAAGACGCTTTGGTGGTTCGACCTTGATGATCCAGCCCTCTTCGCGCCGGATCGATTTCCGGTCTTCATCACGGAGTCAGAGGCGGGAGAGATCTACGGCTTCCCTGCGGATGAGCATGGACGACTTAAGGTAGCAGCTCACTCTGGTGGCGAACCGACCGATCCTCAAACTGTCGATCGCCAGACACACGCTGGGGAGCACCGAGACGTACTCGGGACGGCTCAGCGAGTCCTCAAGGGTGTGTCGAACCGCCTGGTCGAAAGTTCGGTCTGTCTCTATACGATGACGCCGGATACCGACTTCATCGTTGATCGGCTCCCTGAATCACCCCACGTCGTCATCGGTGCTGGTTTCTCCGGGCATGGATTCAAGTTTGCGACGGCTATCGGTGAGGAGCTAGCCTCGCTCGCGCTGGATCCCACCGCCGCTCCCCTTCCCCGGCTTGCACTCTCCCGATTCTCTGCATTGGTTTAGGAGCTGCCGCGCCGGGAGGGTGTCACCGGGCGGCCGCTATCCGTTAGGCGGGTTTCTGCGACGGGCACGTCCTCGGCAACCAATCCGGGGCCCTCGTCCTCGTCGGAGACCGCTCCCAGAGCAGTCGACGGGTTACGGGGATCGGCTCCCCGTGGCCAACCACCGCGCGCTGCAGCCCACTCCTGGACGATCTCGTGCAGCCGTTGATCGCGCATGACGTAGCCGGTAGCGGACGTTTTCCGGGCGCTGCCACTATCCGTCAGGTCAGAGAGCCCTTCGCGGAGGTCCCGGATGAATGCGCGGCGCTGCTGCTCGTCGAAGCGAGCAGTGAACGGGAAGAGGGCTGGATCTCCCAACTGGAGGTAGGCGACCACCCGCTCCGCCAACCCATGGTCGTATGTGGGGTCCGGGTTGATCTGCGCCACTCTTTGTTTCCTCCCTGGTCACTCTCCTTCAAATTCAAACCTGTTCCAAGCATTGTACTCAGCGGATTCTCTCCGCCGAGGAGACGACCGAGGAGGAGACCTTTAGGGGCTTCGGTGCTGGCTCTAGCTTGGCCAGTTCCCACCGTCGACGTTGAGGGTCTGCTGGGTTATGTAGTCGGACTCCGCCGAGGCAAGAAAGACTGCAGCGCCCGTCACGTCCTCCGGCTGCTCAATTCGGCCTAGCGGGATCGACTTGATGAATGTCCGCTTTGGCTCCCCGATCTCCATGTTGAGTAGCTTGGCAAACTGCCGGTCCACTTCGTCCCAGAATGGGGTATCTACGATTCCGGGGGCGATGCCATTGACGTTGATCTTGTGCTCGGCCAGCGCCATCGCCATCGACTGCGTCATGTTGATGACGCACGCCTTGCTAGCGCAGTACGCCAGCACCAAGGCTTCACCGCGCCGGCCCGCTTGGGAGGCGAGGTTGACGATCTTGCCGCCCCGGCCCTGGCTGATCATCTGCCTCGCGGCGGCCTGACTGCACCAGAGCAACCCCTTGCAGTTGATGTCAAACATGAAGTTCCAGTCCTGCTCGGTGGTTTCCAGGAACGGGATGATCTTGCCAACCCCAGCATTGTTGACCAGGATATCCAGCCCGCCGAACCGGTCCACAGCCATGTCCACCATGCGTTGGGCTTGTGCCTGGTCTCGGACATCCACTTGGACCGCGACGGCCTGACCGCCGGAGCCGGTGATCTCGCTAGCCACCGCTTCCGCGCCTTGAAGGTTGAGGTCGCCGACGACCACCTTGGCCCCTTCCTGGGCGTATCGAAGCGATATTGCGCGGCCCATACCCTGGGCGCCGCCCGTCACGATCGCGACCTTCCCTTCCAACCGCACGTCGTTCCTCCTTTGCCCTTACTCGCCGTTGCCGCACACCGGGGTTACGGGCCAACGCTTCCCGTATCGGCCCGTTGGCATCCTCTATCCTGCCCTCGTGGTCCCTGAGCCGCTGCCCCACGTTATCCCGCCATTGCCACCGCAGCCCGGTGGTTCTCCAAGCGGTAACGATCAATGGTCTCCTGGTTGAGAGTGACGCCCAGGCCCGGGCGATCCGGCAACCGTACTGTGCCATTAGACGCAATCTTGATCGGCTCCTCGAAGAGGTCTGTCCGCAGCGGATTCGGATTTTGGTCGAACTCCAACAAGCCCGCGTTGGGCAGCGAGGCGATGAAGTGCATGTTAGCGATCGAACTTACGGCGGACGAAAAGACGTGGGGGATGATGGGTAACCCGTAGGCTTGCGCCAAGGCCGCGACCTTACGAGACTCCGTGATGCCACCGGTCCAAATGACGTCGGGCTGCACGATGTCGACCGCCCGCCGCGCGATCAACTCCCGGAATCCTGGCAATCCCGTCTCGGTCTCGTACCCAGCGACCGGCGTGTCGAGGCGCTGGGCGACGAGCGCGCTCCCCTCGATGTCGTCCGTGGCCACTGGCTCCTCCAGCCAGGCGATGTCGAAGCGCTCGACCTCCCGCATGAACTTGAGCGCTACCGAGGGCGTCCACGCGTTGTTAGCGTCGACGGCGAGACCCACGCCGGGGCTTAACGATTCCCGCGCCGCTCGTACCCGTTCGATGTCCTCATCGAGCGTCGCAGTGGCGTAGTCTGCAGCCGGCATCTCATGGAGCGGATTGAGCAAAACTTCGGGGTTACGACCGACCTTGATCTTTACGTGCCGGAAACCCCGAGACGCGTAGCCGCCCACCTCTTCCGCTAACTCCGCGATCCCTTTCTCTCCCGCGTAAAAGCCCGCGGACGCATAGGCCGTCAAGGTGTCACGATAGCCGCCGAGCAACCGGTAGAGAGGTGTTCCGGTGGCCTGGCCGATGATGTCCCAGAGGGCGATGTCGATCCCGCTGATCGCCATCATCAGCATTCCACGCCGCCCTCGCTGATGAGCTCGGGTCGCCATCATGGCCCACAATTTCTCAACATGAAAGGGATCGGCTCCGAGGACCGTCGTTCGCAACTCCCCAAGAATGATCGCTTCGGTGCTCTCGAGATAGCCGCCGTAGGCCGCCGCCTCGCCAAGCCCTACGATGCCGGTGTCGGTGTGGACCTGCACCAGCAGGGTGGGTCGGTCCGGCATGTAATGGATGGCATCTGCCATCGGAACGTCCATCTGGTAGCGGAGCTTGATCGTGGTGACGTCGGTAATGCGCAACAGATCCTCCACAACATCCACAACAATGGAACGCGGCGAGGGGTTTTAGTTCGCAGGAAACGGCCACTAGGGCATGCGATCGCTGCACGATCGAAGAGTGGGAACACGGCACGGCCGAGCAAAACGACCTGTGCCCTCTATCGCCTCCTCTCGTGCCGCCTCGTTACGCACCCGCCCGCTCCGGCGGATGGAGCAGGTCGAACACCTGACCAACCGCCCTGGGTCCAGCGGGAGCGCTTAGCGCACCCTGTCACCGACGTGCAGCGCAGAACGCGGTCCCAGCCTGGACATCACCGGTGCTCGCCGGGCTCTCATTGGCGATATCAAGGCTCATTCAAGACAGTGGTTGGGGAGTGTATTCCGGTTGGCACTGGTGTCAATAGGCCGCCAAAGGCTTCACTACCCTATCCGGAAGGCTACCGAGCCTGTTACTCGGTGCTCTTGACGCGCGAAGTGCCCCGTGTAGAATCGGCACAGCGTTTCGCTCTCCAGAACCATTGCTTCGCCGCCGACACTCCGTTCGGCGGAGGTTCTCCTTCGGCTCGGCATGGAGGGCCGTCGCTGGACGAGGGAAGCCGTTAGAGGTCGCGGCAAGCCTGCCGCCCGAACAACACCCTGTCGGTGGTTCGGAGCGGGCCAGGTCCGGTGAGGTGGGTGCGCTGCTGCACCCCCTTTGACATGTTCGGGTCTTATGGGGCGGGGAACAGTCCCCGGACCAGGCTAGGTTGTCCGGACGAAGCGAGGAGAAAGAAGCATGGATCGGGAACTGTCGCGTCGTCATCTCCTCAAACTGGCTGCGGCCGGGGCCGGCGCGGCCGCGCTGAGCCCGCTGCTCGTGAAGCGCGCTTGGGCCCAGGACCTGCCGAAGCTGGAGAAAAAAGACACCTACACGGTGGGCTTTTGCCAGA
>JAUJMG010000057.1 GCA_030446955.1 Thermomicrobiales bacterium | reverse complement strand
CGGTGGCCTTTGTCTGGAAGCGGCTCGGCACCCCGTGCGAGAGCCTGCCAGAGGCGCACCTGATTGTGCGGGCGTTCAACGCCTTGGCGCGTATCGCCGCCCCGGCCTTGCTCTTCAAATCCGAGGCGATCGTTCATCCGGACGAGGTGGCCTCATACATCGCGCCGGAGGAGTGTCAGCTGTCCTACAACCCGCTGTTGATGGCGCTGCTCTGGGAGACGCTGGCCACGCGAGATACCCGCCTGCTACGGGCCTCGCTGCACGACCGCTTCCGGATTCCACCGGGGTGCGCATGGGTCAATTACGTCCGCAGCCATGACGACATCGGGTGGACCTTCGATGACGGGGACGCGGCTCGGGTCGACATCAACGGCTTCGACCACCGGCAGTTCCTGAACGCGTTTTACGCCGGACGCTTCCCGGGCAGCTTCGCGCGCGGCGTGCCCTTCCAGGAGAACCCCCGCACCGGGGACGCCCGGATCTCCGGCACCACCGCTTCGCTGGCCGGTTTGGAGAAGGCGCTGCGCGAGGAAGGACCGGTGGAGGTGGACCTGGCCGTCAAGCGGATCTTGCTCCTCTACGGGATCGTGCTCTCGATCGGTGGGATCCCGCTGCTCTACCTCGGCGACGACCTGGCGACCTGCAACGACTACGGCTTCCGTGAGGACCCGGCCAAAGCCACCGACAGCCGCTGGGTCCATCGCGTTGCCCTGGATCCGATGGCGCTCGCTCGCCGGACGGCCCCGATCATTCCGGAGGGCCGGGTGTTCACCGAGCTTGCCCGCCTGATCGGCATCCGGCAGATGAACCCTGTTTTCGGGGGGGCGGAGACCGAGATCGTGGATCCGGGCAACGACCACGTCTTCGGCTACGTCCGGCACGGTGGTGAGCATCGTACCCTAGCGCTCGCTAACGTCACGGAGCAAGAGCAGCGAGTGGCCGCGAATCAGCTCCGCCTCCATGGGCTTGCCTACGGATTCATCGATCTGGTCTCAGGCGAGCCTGTCGACGGCGAAGCCGACCTGATCCTGGCACCGTACCGGTTCGTCTGGCTGGTGGCGGACGGCGCCCGCTGGGCAGCCGGATAAGACGAACTCGGCTCCCGTCGGAACACGCCCTCGTCGTCCACCAACGGTAGTGCGCCTGGTAGGGGCGAGGCATGCCTCGCCGTGGTAACTGGCAACCGGGCGACGCATACGCCGTCCCTACCTGGAAGGGGTCTCGGTGAATGAGGCGTGACGATCCGCGGGCGCGCGTCCGTTACAGCGGATCCGGCAGATCGATGGGCCGATGGTCGGGGAAGGGGAAACGGTCGAAGAACATCAGAGCTTCGGCGACTAGGGCGGGCTTGCGGGTCAGTTCCAGTACCGCATCGGCACAACGGCGGCGCGCGCCCTCCAAGGTGGGGTAGGTGCGGTTGCCGAAGAGGATCTTGCGCTTGCCCTGCTCCTCGTAGCGCCCCCAGAGCACCAGCCAGCCGGTCTGAACGGGATGGACCTCAACGTAGCGGCTGAAGTCTTTCCAGACGAACGGGAGCGGGGTGTCGGCTTGCGGTTGAGCCAGGATCGCGTCACCCGTCCTGCCGGTGCTGGTTCCCACGAAGCCCGTCCTCTCCGTGCACATGCCGGATGATCGGCAGCTCTGCCACCACGTGGAGCGGGGCACGGCACGCCGTGCCCCGCTCTTCCTCTTGCCGGTGAGCTAACTATTGCGACTTACGGGGGTCCAGAGCGTCGCGGAGGCCGTCGCCGATGTAGTTGATGGAGAGCACGGTCAGGAAGATCATGAGGCCGGGGAACATCGCCTCGTGCGGGGCAAAGCTGATCCGGTCCTTGGCCTCATAGAGCATGCTGCCCCAGGTCGGGATGTCTGACGGGAACCCGAGACCGAGGAACGAGAGCGCCGACTCGGTGATGATCGCCGCGCCGACGCCGAGCGTCGCGGCGACGATGATCGGGCTCATCACGTTCGGCAGGATGTGCTTGAAGATCAGGGAGGAGCGTGTGGCGCCAATGGAGCGGGCTGCCTCGACGAACTCCTTCTCTTTGGTCGAGAGGAAGCTGGCGCGCACCAGGCGAGCGGTTGGCATCCAGCTCAGCGCGCCGATCACGATCACGATCATGATGAAGATGCCGAGCGTCCTGCTGCCGGTAGCGTCCTCGAAAAAGTCCCCGATGGGCTGCTTGAAGAGATAGGAGATCATCAGCAGCAGCGGCAATTGCGGCAGGCTGATGAACAGGTCGGTGATCCGCATCAGCGCGCTGTCGGCGAAGCCGCCGAAGAACCCAGCGATGGCCCCGATCATGGTGCCGAGAATGATAGCGACCGCCGCTGCCGTCAGCCCGACCGCGATCGAGATGCGCCCACCCCAAAGGATCCTGGCGAGGATGTCCTGCCCGAGCGAGTCGGTGCCGAAGGGATGGTCCCAGGTGAGGGCGCCGCTGGTGATGCTGAAGTCGATCTCGTCGATTTCCTTGGGGTAGATCGCGGTGCCGACAAAGGTGGCGAAGACGAAGCCAATGAAGACCACGAGCCCGGCCATCGCGAGCTTGTGGCGGCGGAACTGGCGCCAAGCGTTGCCCCATAAGGAGCGTTGTTTCCGAACTTTGGTCAGTCGACCCCCGCCGAGCCGACCTGGCCGTACTTCGGTCTCATCAGGGGGCACCTCCGCGGTGCCCACTCGCCCAGCGCCGATGGCGCCCGGTGCCACGGTGAAGTCCGCTTCCTGTGATGCCTGTGACATGGCCCATCTCCTCGGTGCGGACTGCGTCGGCCGGACCGTTGCCCGTCCGTCTCAAGCCGGACGGGCCGCTGCATGATCGGATTAGGTGTACGTGATACGCGGATCGAGCAGCCCGTAGAGCACGTCCGCGATGACGTTGAATAACACCACCAGCACCGCAACGCCAAATGTGATCGCCATGATCACCGGAGTATCCGCTGCGCCGATCGCGTCGATGAGCGCCCGGCCAATGCCCGGTACCCGGAAGATCTGCTCCGTGATCACGGCACCGCCGAAGATCTCCGGCACCTGGAGCGCGACGATCGTCACCACCGGGATCAGCGCGTTGCGCATCGCATGGAACAGCACCACGGTCTGTTCCCGCAGCCCCTTCGCCCGCGCCGTCCGGATGTAGTCCTGGTTGATCGTCTCCAGCATCGAGGCCCGCACGAAGCGGGTGAGTTGCGCGGAGCCGGCCAGGCCGAGCACGACGATCGGCATGATCGACTGCTTGATATTAGGCCAAACTCCTTCGACTTGGGAATCGAAGACGAAGGGGAGCCAGTCGAGTTTGACGCTAAGCACGAGTATCAGTAGTAAGCCGGTGAAGAAGGTGGGTAAGCTGAACCCAAGAAAGGCAAACGTGGTCGCGAATTGATCAAACAAGGAGTACTGCTTGAGTGCCGAGATGACCCCGATCGGGACGGCAATAAGGACGCCGAGTAGGAAGGCTGACCCGACGATCGCCAAGGTGACCGGGATGCGGGAGAAGAGGTAGGACCGGACGGAGGTCCTGAAGGCAATGGATTCGCCCCAGTTCCCCTGGACGTACTCGGTGGCCCACTTCTGATAGCGGATGTGGAGGGGATCGTCGAGGCCGAACTGCTTGCGCAACCGCTCCCGGGTCTCGGGCTTGAAGTTCGGGTTCGTGGCGAGTTCGCCAAACGGGTCGCCTGGAGCCAACGCCAGGATCGAGAACACCACCATGCTGATGGCTACGAGGGTGACGATCGAAACCATTAGCCGGCGGATCAGATACCTGCCCAAGATGGAACCCTCCTCGATGCTGCAGATGAGCGCGGGCGCGGACGGGAAGGGGAGCGGGCGGTCTACCGTCCAAGCGAGCGTGGTGAGCGATGTCTGGCCTGGCTATATCTACTGCAGGGACGGGACGTGCTGGTCCAGGCTGGCAAATGCGTCGCGGGTCGGACTCGCGGGATGATGACAGGGAAAGCACCGAAGCCGAACGAATCACGCTGGGCGAGAACGGATTCCAACCAAGGACTGCCAAGATCGCGCGTATGCTACGTGTCTCATTCAACACATGTCAAGCGAATGTGAACCGCTTGAAGTGGGCCACGTCGCGGAGGCTGAGCGGCGCCCATATGCTAGAATCTCTGATCGCGCGGCACGAGGTGCCGCGTTTATGCGTCTGAAACACCCGCTCTCGCGGGGCGTTGGCCGAACTGGCGGGCAGCGTCGAGAAGGAAGTAGGAGTCAGGAGGCGTCACAGCAGGTGGACGATCTGATTCTGAGGGCCGAGCCGCGAACCGTGCTCGGGAAGCAAGTGAAGCGGCTGCGCCGGGAGGGGCGAACTCCCGGCGTGGTCTATGGACCCGTGGTTCCAGAGGCCGTCGCGGTGGCCGTGGACACCCGCGAGTTCGTCAAGTTCTTCCAGACCAACGGCCACTCTACGCTCTTCACCCTCCAGTGGGACGGCGGGCGGCAACCGGTCTTCATCCGCGAGGTTCAGGTGGATCCGGTTCGGCACACCCCGGTCCACATCGACTTCTTCGCGCCCAACCTGCGCAAGGAGTTAACCGCCACGGTGCCCGTGGTGCTGCACGACCCCAGCCCGGACGCGGTCGGCGTGTTGACCACCGTCCGGACCGAGGTGGATGTCCGCGGCCTGCCAACCGACATCCCCCACCAGATCGACGCCAGCATCTCCCGTCTGGTCCAAGTGGGTGACGCGCTGTACGTCAGCGACCTAACCATGCCCACTGGGGTGGAACTGGTCACCGCGGGCGAGGAGATGCTGGCCCACCTCGTCGCTGAGCGGGCTGAGGAGGAGCTCCTCGAGGAGACGGTGGCTGCATCCGAGGCGGCCGGCGACGAGCCGGCGGCCGACATGGTTCCCGAGACCCAGAACGCCACCGGCGACGGCTCGGGCGACGAAGGCTCCTAGCCTACCCGGGCCTGTTCATCCTCCCGAGACGACGCGACGCCCGGCCGTGTGGCCGGGCGTCGTGTTTCTCCGCGTTCCCCAGCGGGGTTGACAGCAAGATCCGGTGGTTGAGGAGCTAACCAACAGGGACGGCCTATCGCTCTACAACCTGCCCCCCGAGAATGCCCGCCCCCACAGCAGGGTTACGACCTCCGCCAAGGTCTCAGGGTCCCCCACATTGCCGGGGAAGACGACGTAGGGCAGGCCCGGGAACCGCGTCTCCGGCCCCAGGCGCCAGACGGGAACGCCGGGCCGGATCTGGCCAAGCACCACCGCCCGTCGTGCGCCTAGCCCCTGCGTGCCCACATCGCTGGACGTAATCCCGCCTTTCCCGATCACGAATCCTGGCCGCTCCTCCAAACGCTGGACGATCGCGACCAGAGCCGCCGAAACCCTCCGGCTGATGACGAGCTGATCTCCCTCTGACGCTTGCTCCACCCGCCGGGATGTGTAGACCACCGGTGTGCGCCCACTCCGAAGGGCGTCCGCGGCGGCGGCCCCGACCCGCTCGACCTCCCGATCTCCTGTCATCCCGTCACCCAGCACCTCAGGGACGTTCAGCTCGATGCCGACGACTCCCGGCAGCTCCAAGCAGCGCATCAGCTGCTCTCCCGAGCGGCGCACATGAGACCCGACGACGACGAGTCCGGGGAGCGCCGGTGAAGCATTGCTTCCGAGGAGATCGGCCCGTGTTAGGAGTGGGCGCGCTGGGAGGCCTGCGCGGGCGCGCACGAACGAGGCCCCGATCCGATAGATGAACCGCTTTCCTGCCGCCTCTGCTCGCAACAGGCCAAGAACGACGACGTTCAGGTCCGCGTAGCTCGCCGCGTTGACGACTACCGGCTGCCCTCTCGACACCTCCATCAACTGCGCCGCCGCCTGCTCTGGCCCTCCCTCGCGAATGGTCGCGATGGACAGCGATCCAACATCGGCAGCGGGAATGCGGCCACCGGTCTTCTCCTCCACCCAATGCCGCAGATCGGAGTGGGTGTAGCCGAAAGTGGCGTCCTTCGCGAACTCGGTCTCCGCCGCGGGCACGAGGTGCTCTCCGTCGCGGACGTAGTGCATGTCGTTGATCGTATAGCGGCCGCCCTCGAAGAAGGCCGGGACGAGCAGCACGCCGTCGACAGCCCCAAGCACCTCCGTGAGGGCGTCGGTCTCGGCTGGGTAGTGCCCCCGGAGGGTTGAGTCGCTCCGGCTGGCGAGGACGAAGCCGGCCGTGGCATCCGGCTCGACCGCCCGGGCCAGTGCCTCGGCCTCTTGGAGCCGGCTGGCGATGGTTCGATTGAGTGCTGCTGCTTCCGCGGTGGGGAGGCTGCGGGAGTTGGTGAGCAGGAAGAAGACCGGGTGCGAGCGGCGCAGTTCCGTCGCCAGGTCAGGCGTCTCCCACGTGGTGAGCACCGCGGTGTCATGGACGGTCTGCACGCCCGTCGGATCGTCATCGAGCGCGACCACCTTCCGGCGCGACGCCAGGACCGCCGCCCGGACACGCTCCTCCAGGCGGTCACCCACGTGCTCGGGCGGAAGATCGTCGAGGATGGTACTCGGCATCAAAGCCCTTTCGGTAGCGCGGTGAAGCGGACTCTCCCGATACGAAGGGGCCTCATCTGGGACGCGGCAGTGGACCTCCAGCGACTGGGGACGGTCGGACCGCTACTGAGCCAGATATCCACCATCCACCGGCAGAATGGCACCCGTGATAAAGGAGGCGTCGTCAGAGGCAAGGAAGAGGATCGCCTGGGCAACCTCTGCCGGCTCCCCGAGCCGGCCCATGGGATGCTGCTTGGCGATGTTGTCGATGTACTCCTGCCCGCCGGGCTCCTCCGGGAGTTGACGGACCCGCTCAGTCCGGATCGTGCCCGGGGCCACCGCATTGACCCGGATACCCTGGTCTGCCCACTCCACGGCCAGGTGCATCGTAAGCCCGGAGGCAACGAACTTCGCCGGACCGTAGGTGGACTGGCGCTTCTGCCCAGCCAGGCCTGAGATGGAGGAGAGGCAGACGATTGAGCCGCCGCCGGTCTGCCGCATCGCCTCGATGGCGTACTTGCAGCAAAGGAACATGCCCCGGCCGTCCACCGCCATCACCCGGTCCCAATCCTCCGGCGTGGCCTCGACGATGTCGTTGAGCGGGATGATCCCGGCGTTGGCCACCAGTACATCGATGCGTCCGTAGCGATCCGTGCAGCCCTCGATCATCCGATGGGCGTCAGCGGCCACGGATACGTCGCCGACGATGGCTTCCACCGAACTGCCCATCTCAAGGAGGTCGGCCTGGAGTTGGTCCAGCCCGACCGGATTCACATCCGTGATGACGAGGCGGGCACCTTCGCGCGCGAAGAGCTCCGCCGTCGCCCTCCCGATCCCGGCCGCCGCACCGGTGACAACCGCCGCTTTGCCTTCGAGGCGCCCGAGACCCTGGCGCGCTCGCATCTCTCCGTTCGCCACGTCTTCTCCCCATACCCCTCTTAGGGGGGACACTCGGACAGGACGACTCCAGCCTGCGCGTCCAACCCCCGCCTGTGAACCGGCCAGCGCCGGTGCCGTCCACCGTGCCGCCCCCCTGTAGTTTGACGCTGACCATCTACCCCCGGGGCACTAGGGCCATGGCCCGACCCGGACCCCCGGTAGACCCCATGACCTTGATCGGCAGGAAGACGAAGTAGGCTCCTCGCGGCGGGAGGCGGCGCAGGTTGGTCAGCAGTTCGATATAGAGCATCCCGGCACCGAGGCCGAACTGGTGCGGTGGGGCACCGGCATGAGAAGCGCCAACACTTGCGCCGTCCAAGCCGACGACCCGGATGCCCCGGTCCAACAGGTGTTGGAGGGCAGGGATCCCGGGAGTGGGCCAGCCTGGACCCTGATTTCGGAGGAACGGGTCGAGGACATAGGTGCTGCCCTCCGGCATCCGCACGTAGCGATCGTCCCAATCGGTCCGGAACAGAACGACTTCGCCGGGCCGGAGATCGCCATGCTCTGCCTCCCACGTTTGGATCAGCTCCGGGCTGATCTCGGGGCTGACGCCGCCCTCGCCCTGGCCCGTCAACTCGGTCGCGTCGATGACCGCGGCTGGACCCATCAGGCGGTCCAGGGTGATCGTATCGCCCGTCTCACGACCCAACTCGCTTGCGAAGGGGAGACCGGATTCCGGCGGCGGGATGAAGTGCGTCGGGGCATCGAAGTGAGTGCCGCAGTGCTCGTCCAGCGTTACGAACGCAGTCTGGTAGGGGCCGCGGAAGCCGTGAATCGGCTGGATCTGATCCGGCTGCGAGGCGTACCAGTTGTAGACCTTGCGCTGGAAGGGCACGTGGGTGGGCCACGCCGCCGGCAGATGCTCCGCCATCGTCACCGTGAGATCGACCACCTCGCTGCCTTGGATGGCCGCCACAAGCATCTCGATACTGGCCTGGGTCTCCCGGTTGGTCGCGGTCACTCCGGTCCTCCTTGGTTTGACGGTCATCAGGCCGTACGTCGCGGTCGAAACCTGAACACTCGCCTTCCCACGTCCCCGTCGAACGATTGAGGGCGGAGGCGTCACCCGCCTGTGCGCCCTGGCTCGAAGATCTCCACTCGTCACGTCATGTCCAAAACAAGGGGTTGACGATGGTTCCCTGTGCCAGTCGGCTTCCCTCGGGGGCCGGCGCTATCTTCCATCACTGGCCGTGGGTGTGCTTGTCAGGTGGGGGCGTATCGGTGGCGTGGTTCGCGTAGGGGGAGAAGAATTGGTCGATCTCTACCCGTGCCTGCTCGATCGTCTTGCCGGCCGCGAGATGGGCTTGCACCTGCCCGACCACCGCCGTGCAAATCGGGCAGGCGACGCCGTGGCTGTCATACGAAGGGCGACCGAAGAGATCGCGGTCGGCGATGTAGCAATCCAGGACGCTCCGGTGGCCGTCCTGACGGCCACAACCGCAGTAACAGGGGATGTGGCGCAAGGCTTCCGGCTGCTCCACGGCGAAGGCGTAGCTGAGGCGCACGTCCTCGGGGCCGCCGGTCACGTACCAGGGCGTCTCCGGCTCCCGGGCGTAGAGCCAGCCGGCCGAACTTGTCGCGGCGGCGGCGGCCAGCGCGACGGCACCGAGGAAACGCCGCCGGCTGATCCGCTCGGACCTGGGGAGCAGCGATGGTCCCCGTTGGCGTGGTACCGGATCGATCACCCGGTTCACGAGCGACTCACGCACCGGTTCCGGTTCGTCAGGGATGAGCGCCGATTCCGTGACCATCAGGCCGTCACTCCGCCTGCGTCCGGATGCGCTCCAACCGCAGCGCGACCACGTTGAGCAGGAGGGCTCCGACCAGGAAGAATCCTTCCACCGCTTGCTTGATGTAGATGCTGATGCCTTCGACTTGGTTCAACCCGTTGCGCAGGCAACCGAAGATGAGCACGCCGATCAGGGTGTTCTTGATCCCGCCCTCGCCCCCGAAGAGGCTGGTGCCACCCAGGACCACCGAGGCGATTGTGAAGATCAGCAACTCGTTGGACGGTTGGGGGTTGGCCCCGTTGAGTTTGCCCACGTTGAGCATGCCGGCCATGCCCGCGGTCAACCCGCTGATCATCAGGCAGAGCGCCACCACTTGGCGGGTATTGACGCCGGACATCTCCGCCGCCTCGCAGTTGCCACCGGTCATGTACACGTACCGCCCGAACTTGGTGTAGCTGAGAACGATGTCCGCGACCAGCAGCACGACTGCCGCCACGATCACCGGCACCGGCACCGGGCCGATCTTGCTGCCGGTGCCGCCGAGGGTTCGCAGCAGATCCGGCACCTTAAAGATCGGCTTGCCCTGGGTGACCCAGACGGCGAGGCCGAGGGCAATCGTAGACATCGCCAGGGTCATCATGAAGGAGGGAATGCGGATGTAGGCGGCGAAATAGCCGTTCATGTAGCCGATGAGCGCGGCAGCAATGAGCCCGATCAGCACGCCCCAGGTGCCGAAGTCGATCCCGGCCACGGGGGTGACCCAGAAATAGGCCGAGAGCACGCCGATGAGGAGGGAGACGGCGGCGATGCTGAGGTCGATCTCCGCGCAGAGCAGGACGAACGTGGTGCCGGCCGCTGCCACCGCGACCACGGCGTACTGGGAAAGGATGCCGTTCCACAGGTTGCGGGTGGTGAAGAAACTGTCCGTGGTCAGCGAGAAGAAGACCACCAACCCGAGCAGCGTCACCAACGGCGCGATGAGCCGTGCTCGTTGCCCGGCCCACCCGAGGATCCGCGCCCAACCGCTGGCACGGGGGCGTGCCGGTGCGACACTTGCTGCCCCGGTTCCCACCCCTTGCGGCATATCCTTGGCCATCGGTCTTCAGCCCTCTGTCGTCAGCCTGTTCGTGTTCGGGGATCGGGGAGCCGAACCGCTCGGCGTGCCGTCACGCGTGCGCCATGAGCAGGTCCTTGCTGACCCGCTCACTTGCGAACTCCTTGGTGACGCGGCCCTTGGACATGACAAGGATACGATCGGCCTCGGTCATCACCGTCTCCGGTTCGGCGGAGAGAAGAAGGACGGCCACGCCCTCCGCCTTCAACCCCTTGATCAGGTCCAAAACTTCCCGCTTGGCGCCCACATCCATGCCGCGGGTCGGCTCGTTGAGGATGAGCAGCTTGGGCTGTCGCGTCAACCACCGTCCCAACACGACCTTCTGCTGGTTGCCGCCACTGAGGTACCCCGCGAGCAGGTGCGGGTTGGGCGGGCGGACACCCGTCCGCTTGACCATCTGCTCGGCGATGCCCAACTCCGACCCTCGCCGGAAGAGCGGCGGCACCAAGTGGTCCAGGTGCGCCAGCGTTACGTTCTTGTAAATCTCCTGGCGCGGAAAGAGTGTCGCGCGCCGGTTCTCCGAGAGATAGGCAATGCCCAAGCGTTTAGCCTGGGTGCTGGAGTGGACCTGGACGGGCCGGCCGTTCAGCCGGATGACGCCGGCTTGCGGTTGGACCTGGCCGAAGAGGGCCCGGGCGATCTCGGTCATGCCAGAGCCGAGGAACCCGAAGAGCCCGACAATCTCGCCGGCGCGCACGGTCAGGCTGGCGCCCCGCACCGCGCCCGGGATCGACAGCCCCTCGATCTCCAGCACCGGCGGCGCCTCGACCGGCGGCGGCAGCTCCACGCCCTCCTGGTAGGTGGCCGCGAGCGCCGAGGCGTCGCGCCCGATCATCATCTCGATCAGCCGCTGCTTGGTCAGCCCGGCGGCCGGCATCGTCGCGACCCTGCGCGCGTTCTTGAGGATCGTGACCCGGTCGGCAACGGCGAGGACGTCTTCCAGGAAGTGGGAGATGAAGATGAGGCTCTTACCCCGGGCCCGCAGCTCCCGCATTGAGGCGAAGAGCCGCTCTGCCTCGGGTGCGGAAAGGGCGGAGGTCGGCTCGTCCAGGATTACCACCTCGGCGCCGGAGAAGACAATCCGGGCGATCTCGACCATCTGCTGGAGGCCGAGGGGCAGCGCGCCGAGGCGCCGCGTGACGTCGACCCGGACACCCAGTTCCCGCAGTTGGGCCTCCGCGGCGGCGTTCATCTGCTTCCAATTGATGATGCCGCCCCGGGTAGTGGGCTGGTCGCCGAGAAAGACGTTCTCCGCCACGGAGAGCGCGCCGATCGTACTCAGTTCCTGGTAGACCATGCCGATTCCGTGGGCCTTGGCCTCGGCGGGAGAGGAAAAGCAGATCGGGGCTCCCCGCAGGGTCATCTCCCCTTCGTCCGGCGCCTGAAAGCCGCTGAGGATCTTCATCAGCGTGGACTTGCCGGCGCCGTTCTCCCCGAGCAGACCATGGATCTCGCCCGGCATCAGCTCGAAGTCCACGCCGTCCAAGGCAGTCGCGCCGCCGAACCGCTTGGTCACCCCGCGAAGGGCAAGGAGCGGCTCGACGGGGCGTGGCTGCTGGGTGCTGGGGGCTGAGCCGTGGGTGACGGGTGACGGGTAGGGGACGGTGTCATCACGCTTCATGGTGCGCCTTTCATCCGTCCCCATCACCTATCACCCAGCACCCATCTCTCACTCAGATCAGGAGGTTGTCGCCCAGCCAGATGAAGCCCTCGGCGTTCTCCTTGGTAATAGGACCGCCGTCGGTGCGGATGAATTTGGGGATGCCGCCCTGGTGCTTGTCGCTCTGAGAGACGCTCAGGTAGCCGGCCCACATCGCGCCGCCGTGGATCCGTCCGGTCGGATTGATCACGGAGCCGACGAGTTTGCCGTCCCGCACCGCCTCGGCGGCGGGCTGCATGCCATCGATGCCGACGACCTTGATCTGCTCGGCCTTGCCGGCGCCCTCGATGATCGAGTAGGCCGCGAGGGCCATGTCGTCGTTGTGGAAGTAGCCGCCCTTGACGTTCGGGAAGCGAGAAAGCAGATCCTGCCAGATGCTGGCCGTCTTGTTGATGTCCCAGTCGGCCGGCTGCTCGTCGACCACCTGGATGCCCGGGTAGCTGGCGAGCACGTTCTGGAAGCCCTGCGCGCGGCCCTGGGCACCGGTGTGGGTCAGCGCTCCCTGGGTGTGAATGACCTCCCCCTCGCCGCCGATGGCGTCGAAGAGGGCCTTGGCCATCGTCTCGCCCATGTAGATGTTGTCCGGTTCGAGGAAGGTGACGATGCCGAGGCTGTCTAGGTCATCGGCCAGCTTCGTGTCCATGTCGATGACAGGGATGCCCTTGGAGATCATCTCCTGGACCGGGTCGACGTACTGGTTGATCGCCAGGGGGTGGATCGCGACGAAATCCCACTCCTTGCCGGCGATGTCTTCGATGTCTTGGCGCTGCTTGTCGGCGCTGAGTTGGCCGTCGTAGACCGTTACCTCCACACCGAGCAGATCGCCGAAGAACTTGGCGGTGTCGGCGCCGCGGACGCACCAGGAGCACGCGAACCCGATTTCGGAGAAGGCTGCCCTGAACTTCTTGGCCGGCAGATCCTCCGGCAGAATACCCAGCGCGTTCGCGGCGGCCTGGCTGGGGCTCACGCCCCGCAATCCTAATCCAGCCGCCGCGGCCAACGCGGTCAAGCCGGCGAATCCCCCGGCGAAGCCGCGCCGGGTCAGCTTGCGGACGGTGACATCGACCTCTTTGCTCGTGAGCGGCTCGCGTCGATCGCGTGGACCAATCACCAGTTCTACCCTCCGACCTGGACGACCACTGTCCCAGCCGGCGCCCGTACGCCGACACCCCGAACGAGAGCGCCTGCCCGCCGCAGCGGGTCGTCCCAGTTTCGGCACCGGGACAGGGCGCAACGAGGCCGAAAGCGGTTCGGAGTCGAACGCCCGCCGGGGCATTGAGCCCATCACGGCCGGAGGTGACCCCGCAATCTTCAACGATTCCAAGCGCACGTGATGGGGCGACGACAGGGTTCGGTGGACGCGCCACGCCCTCAATGCCTTGGAAGGCTCGCGCTATGGTGCCGTTCGAACGTCTCAACCTTTGGCGTGGCGCGCACGCTATCACAGCCTTCGAAGAGGGTCAACAGCCTAGCCATCACTGTCGGCGGGTGAGATCCCAGCCCCAACCCCGACGATGACGCCGGTCACATCGACGGGGAGTTGCGCCGCATGTTCCCGCCTGGAGCCGAGCACGGCGAGATCGCGTTTGAGCTCTCTCTCAGGATCGGGAACTATGTCGTGGAGCGAGGACTCGGCCGGGTCTATGCGGCGGAGACGGGCTTCCTCCTCAGGCGAGACCTGGACACCGTTCAGGCCCCGGATGTCGCCTTCGTCCAGGCCGAGCGGCTGCCGCCGCCTGCCGAGCGCCGGGGGTATCTTCCCTTGACCCCCGACCTCGCGGGCGAGGTCGTTTCTCCATCAGACCGTCTGGCGGAGATCCAACAGAAGGTTGGCCGCTACGTAGACGCCGGTGTCCGCTTGGTCTGAATTGCCGATCCGAGTGCTTGCACGGTAGCTGTCTACCGGCCAGGGCACCCACCCCTTGTTCTCCATCAGGACGACACCTTGGACGGAGCGGACGTTCTGCCGGATCTCCTGATCCCGGTGACGGATGTCTTTCGATAGCGGCGGTTCAGGCTGGCGCCGTTGCCCCGTCGGCTCGCAGGGCCGGGAGCACCTCGACGGCAACGCGCTCCATCACCTGAAATTGGTCCTCCCGCGGCCCATCCATGATGAACTCCTCGATACCGACCTCGCGGTACTGTCCGATGATGTCCAGAAACGCCTCCGGTGAGTCCCACGGGTCCGTTTGCAAGCGTCCCGCCATGGTGTCTCGCGGTGCCTGGCCAAAAAAGGAGCGGAGGATCTCGTTCGGGTTGCGTCCAATGGCCGCGCAATGCTCGTCCAGGATCGCGTTGCGCTCCCGGATCTCCTCAACCGTGCCGAAGGAGTTCCAGCGGTCTGCGTACTGCGCCACGATCCGGAGCATCTTCGGTCCGTGCGCGCCAAGGGTGAGGGGTGGCCGGGGGCGCTGCACCGGCGCTGGTCGGCAAGGCGCGTCCTGGAGGCGGTAGTAGGCGCCGTCGTAGCTTGTTAGATCTTGGCGGAGCATCTGATCGACGATCTCGACCGCCTCCCGGAAGCGGACGACCAGCTCGGGTGCGGGCGGGAAGGCGAGGCCGAATCGGTGGTGCTCTGCCTCGTACCAGCCGGTGCCGATGCCCAGTTCCAGCCGCCCCCCGCTGATGTGGTCGACCGTGACCGCCTGCTTGGCGAGGAGCGCCGGGTGACGGAAGGTGTTGGATGTGACGAGCACGCCGAGCCGGATCCTCTCGGTGCCCATGGCCAGCGCGGCGAGGGTTGTCCAGCCTTCGAAGTAGGGCGCATCCGGCTCGCTGGGGCGCTGGAAGTGGTCGCAATCCCAGGCGCTGTCGAACCCCAGCCGCTCGAACTCTTGGAAGTGCCGGAGGAGCGCGTCCCAAGGCAGGGTCTGATTGCGACAAATCCCGAACCGCAACGGCTGGGGCATCAATCCTCCTCGACGTGTCGCGCAACTCGTCCACCCGCAACCCGATGCGGCTGACCCCATCGGTCCGCCATTGTACCCAGCCCCATCCACGTTGGCCCCAAGTGCGTCGGGGAACTTGGCTGGGCCATGAGGAACCCGACTGGCACAGCCTGCTCTAGGGAGGCTATGGTCTCCGCAGAGCATATGATCACGACCGGAGGCTGAGGCGTTGGCAGCGGATCGTCGAGCGCAGACCGAGGCTGATGTCCCTCCGGCTGCTCGCATCAACCTCCCGACCGCCAGCGGACGCCGCCTCGGTGTGCTGCTGAGGCGGGCTCTGGTCCTGCGTTGTCCCTACTGCGGCGGGGCGCCGGCCTTCGCCGGGTGGTGGACCGTGCGGGAGCGATGCCCCAACTGCAACGTGAAGTTCGAGCGGGAAGAGGGCTACTTCCTTGGTGCCTACGCGATTAACCTGATCGTGGCGGAGATTCTGGGCGTCGGCGCCGTGATTGCACTGCTCCTCTGGAGCAACCTCTCCACCGTGGCGATGCAAATCATTGCTGTCGTCTTCGTAATCGGTCTCCCGCTCTTCTTCTTCCCCTATTCCCGCAGCCTCTGGATGGCGATCGACCTGATGATCCACCGGCCAAGCGAGCCTCCCCGGCCCTAGCGGCCCCTTTCCAGACGCTGTTGCCCCAAGCGAACGCTCAGACCGTATTCTTCCGGAACGGCGGTTGGTCCGGGGTGGAAACGAAGTCGGGGCACCAACGCCCTTCTCCGTGACCCACGCACCAACCGCGGGCGGGTCGCGTGGAGGCGATCCCATGGCGTCCACCCAATCGGGTGGTCTCGAACGAGGGGGATGTGGACGTGGCGACGGCGGGGAGCGACGGGTTGAGGGGCGCCAGCGCGCTGGTGACGGGGGCCGGGAGCGGCATTGGACAGGCGACTGCGCTCGCCCTTGCCGCGGCGGGGGCACGAGTGGTGGTGACCGAGCAGCCGCACCTCATGGATCGCGCTGAGGCGACGGTCGGATCGATCCGGGACGCCGGCGGCCCGGAGGCTACGGCAGTGCCCTTGAATGTCGCGGATCTCGACAGTATCGCCCAGTGTGTAGAGGCGGCGGCGAATGGGGGGCGGTTGGACGTCCTGGTCAACAACGCCGGACTGAACGTTCCCCAGATGGCCTTCGATGTGACGGAGGAGGCGTGGGACAAGGTCCTGGACGTCAACCTGAAGGGGCTCTTTTTCACGTCCCAGGCCGCGGGTCGGGTGATGCGGGATCAGGCTCCACAGGGTGGCGCGATCATTAACATCGCCAGCCAGATGGGCCTGGTGGGGTACGTCAAGCGGGCGGCCTACTGCTCCAGCAAGGCCGGGGTCGTCAA
>JAUJMG010000340.1 GCA_030446955.1 Thermomicrobiales bacterium | reverse complement strand
AGAGTTGGCGGGCGAGTTCCCGGAGCACGCCCTTGAGGTCGGCCATGGTGATGTTCGTGTCGACGGCGAGGCCTTCCAACTGGTGGAACATCCACTCGTGAGAGGCATCCTGCGCCTCGTAGCGATAGACGCGGCCGGGCACGATCACTCGCACCGGAGGCTCAGTCTGCTCCATGGTCCGGGCCTGCATGGGAGAGGTGTGGGTGCGGAGGACGATCTCTTCCCGGTCTGATTCCACGATGATGGTGTCCCAGACATCGCGGGCTGGGTGGTCGCTCGGGATGTTGAGGAGGTCGAAGTTGTAGCGCCCCGTCTCGACCTCCGGGCCGAAGACAGTCTGGAAGCCCATCAGGGCAAAGATGTCGCTCAGCTCCTCAATCATCCGGGAGACGGGGTGAACCACGCCGAGGGTCGGCTCGCGACCGGGGAGCGTCACGTCGACCGCGTCCTCGGCGAGCCGGCGATCGAGATCGGCGGCGGCTAGGTGTTGGGCGCGCTCTGCGTAGGCGGCCATGAGGTCCTGCTTGAGCGCGTTGGCGGCGCGACCAGCGGCCGGACGCTCCTCAGCGGGGAGGGAGCCAAGCCGGCGAAGGAAAGCAGTCACCTCCCCCTTGGCGCCGAGGAAGGTCCGCTCCCAGGCCTCGGCGTCGGCGGGATTCGCAACCGTCTCGAGGGCGGCAAGGGCTCGGCCCCTGATCTCGTCAAGGTTCGTTTCGGCGGTGGGCATGGCGGTCATTCCGTCCTCGTTCGCGGGTGGCGCGTCGGAGCCGCGGGCAACAAAAAACCCCTCGCCAGGGACGAGGGGTCGCCACGCGGTACCACCCTGGTTCGCCGGCGAACCGGCGCGCTCATCTGCCGGGACCAATCCAGTGGTCGGTCACGGCACGCCCGGTAATGGCGGGCTACCAGGGACGACTACCGGCGCTCTCAGCGCGTTCACCGTCCGGCTCGGGAGGGAACTTCCCCATCGCGCGACCGCGGCGGCTTCCAGTCCCTGGCGCGCCTTCCCTGGCCGGCGCGACGACGGGTACTCGGCTCCGTCATCGCCGTTCGCGTTCTTCGGATGTGACGAGGAGTATAGCAAACGCCGGAGACCGGCTGGCTATACTCGCCGGTAGGTGAGCAAGCCGAACAGGCGAGAGGCGGCGCGCGGTGTCCGAAGCCACGGACACTCGAACGGGCGGGAAGGGAACGTGACGGTGCACACCATTGTGGAATCGGTGTTTGGGCGGGAGATTCTGGACTCGCGGGGAAACCCGACGCTGGAGGTCGAGGTCGCGCTGGTGGGCGGGGCGAGGGGGTCAGCTGCGGTGCCGTCTGGGGCGTCGACGGGGGCGCATGAGGCGGTCGAGCTGCGGGACGGCGACAAGGGGCGGTACGGCGGCAAGGGGGTGCTGACGGCGGTCGGCAACGTCAGCGGCGAGCTGGCGGAGGGGGTGGTCGGGCTGGACGCGCTCGACCAGGTGGGCATCGACCGGCTGATGCGGGACCTGGACGGGACGCCGAACAAGGGCCGGCTCGGGGCCAACGCGCTGCTCGGGGTGTCCCTCGCGGTGGCAAGGGCGGCGGCGGAGGCGGTCGGGCTGCCGCTATACCGCTACCTGGGCGGGCCGAACGCCCGGACGCTGCCAGTGCCGATGATGAACATCCTCAACGGGGGCAAGCACGCCGAGGGCTCCAGCGTTGACATGCAGGAGTTCATGGTGATGCCGGTCGGGGCGGGGTCGTTCCGGGAAGGGCTGCGCTGGGGGGCAGAGATCTTCCACGCGTTGAAGGCGGTGCTGAAGGAGCGCGGGGCCAGCACCCACGTCGGCGACGAGGGCGGCTACGCGCCGAGCCTGCCGTCGAACCGGGAGGCGGTCGAGGTGGTGCTGCGGGCGATCGAGCGGGCCGGCTACCGGGCAGGGGAGGACGTGGTGATCGCCCTGGACCCGGCCGCGACGGAGTTCTACGAAGAGGGCGCGTACCGGCTGCAGGGCGAGGGTCGCACGCTCTCGGGCGCGGAGATGGTCCAGTTCTGGACGGAGTGGGTCGGGAGCTACCCGATCGTCTCCATCGAGGACGGGCTGGCCGAGGACGACTGGGCGACCTGGGGTGAGCTGCGGCAGGGCATCGGGGAGCGGGTCCAGCTTGTCGGCGACGACCTCTTCGTGACCAACACGGAGCGGTTGGAGCGCGGGATCCGGGAGCGGAGCGCGAACGCGATCCTGGTGAAGCTCAATCAGATCGGAACGCTGACAGAGACGTTCGAGGCGATCGAGCTGGCGCAACGAGCAGGGTTCGCGGCGGTGATCTCCCACCGCAGCGGCGAGACGGCGGACACCTTCATCGCGGATCTGGCGGTGGCGACCAACGCCGGCCAGATCAAGACGGGCGCCCCGTCGCGGGTCGACCGGGTCGCGAAGTACAACCAGCTGCTGAGGATCGAGGAGGCATTGGGTGACAGCGCCGGCTTTCCGGGCCCGGGAGCGCTGGCAATCGGCGGGTAGCGGCGAGCCGCATCTGACAAGGTCGACCGCCTACGACGCGTCCGGTCGAACGAGGAGCGGCGCCTCGGTCATGTTAGCCGGAACTGGGACGCCGAGCAGGTCGAGGAGCGTGGGGGCGACGGCTGCGAGGACGGCGGCCTGGCGGAGGGGGGCGTTTCGGTCCGGGTGGTCATCCGGGGTGACGAGGATGACGGGCACCGGGTTAGTGGTGTGGGCAGTCATGGGGCGACCGGTGGCGGGGTCGATCATCTCCTCGGCGTTACCGTGGTCAGCGGTTACGAGGGCGACACCGCCGGCGGCGAGCGTGGCGTCAATCACGCGGGCGAGGCAGGCGTCCACGGTCTCGATCGCGCGGACGGCCGCGGGCAGGACACCAGTGTGCCCGACCATGTCGCCGTTGGCGAAGTTGACGATCGTGAAGGCGAAGCGGCGGGAGCGGATGGCGGCGACCGCCGCATCGGTGACGCCAGCGGCGCTCATTTCCGGCTGGAGGTCGTAGGTGGCAACCTTGGGCGAGGGGATCAGCGCCCGCTCCTCCAGAGGGAACGGGTCTTCGCGGCCGCCATTGAAGAAGAAGGTGACGTGCGGGTACTTCTCCGTCTCCGCGGCGTGGAACTGGGGGAAACCCGCCTCGCTAACGGCGCGGGCGAGGGGATGGAGGACGTCCTGCGGGTCGAAGGCGACCCGGACGGGGAGATTCTCTTCATAGCGGGTCATCGTAGCGACGAAGAGGTCCGCCGGCAGGGGAGGTCGGGGAAAGGCGGCAAAGGCCGGGACGGTGAGCGCCTCGACGATTTGCCGGCCGCGGTCGGAGCGGAAGTTGAAGCTGATAATTGCGTCACCCGCCTCGATGGTCGCCACCGGTTTGCCGTCCCGCTCGATGACGGTGGGGAGGACGAACTCGTCTGTGACGCCGGCGTGGTAAGACGCCCGGACTGCGTCGGAGGCGGAGGCAGTTCGCGGACCGATGCCGAGGGCGATGGCGTCGTAGGCTCGCTCGGTGCGGTCCCACCGGTGGTCGCGGTCCATGGCGTAGTACCGGCCGCTGACGGTGGCGATAGCGCCGCCGCCCGCCGCGAGACGGCGCTCCAGGGTCTCGACGTGTCCGAGGCCGCTGTCCGGGGCAGTGTCCCGGCCGTCCGTGAAGGCGTGGACGACGACCCGGCGGAGGCCGCGGGAAGCGGCGAGGTCGAGCAGGGCATGGAGGTGGCGGAGGTGGCTGTGTACCCCGCCGTCGGAGAGCAGGCCGAGCAGATGGATCTTGCCACCCGAGTGTTGCACGTGGGAGAGGGCGTCGAGGAAGGTGGGGTTGGTGGCGAAGCTGCCGTCGGCGATCGCGCGGTCGATGCGGGTGATCCACTGGTAGACGACGAAGCCGGCGCCGAGGTTGAGGTGGCCGACCTCCGAGTTGCCCATCTGGCCTGCAGGAAGACCGACGGCCTCACCGGAGGTGAGAAGGGTCGTGTGCGGGTACGTGGCGAGGAGCCCGTCCATAGTGGGTGTCGCGGCAGCAAGGACGGCATTGCCCGGCTCATCGCGGCCGATCCCCCAGCCGTCGAGGACGACGAGAACAACGGGGCGCGTGGTGTCCGACGTGGCGGGTTGGATGGCATCGGCGGGCGGCATGCGTTCCCCCTATGGGCGCCGGAAGGGGGCCAGGCATGGCCCGGCCGACGCTCAACGCGCTGTCTTGACACCCTTTTCGGGCGTTCCTATACTACCGGATGGTGCGAGGCTACCTACCTGCCGACGTAGCTCAATTGGCAGAGCAGCTGTTTTGTAAACAGCAGGTTGCGGGTTCGAGTCCCATCGTCGGCTCCGCCACAAGGGAACGGGCAGGCGGAAGGCGCTCAGGACGAGCGGCACGGGCAGGTGCCAGAGCGGTTAAATGGGCCTGGCTGTAAACCAGGTGCGAAAGCTACGGCGGTTCGAATCCGTCCCTGCCCACCGAACAGGCGAAAGGCGAGCCGCGGAGTCGGCTGGAGAATCGGGCCCACATAGCTCAGTTGGTAGAGCACATTCTTGGTAAGAATGAGGTCCCCGGTTCAAGTCCGGGTGTGGGCTCCAGCTTGTTCGACGGTCCGGGAGGCTCCGCCAGGGAGCCTCTTTGCGTGAAGGCGGCGTTTTTTTACGTCGGGGCTGTGACCCGGCACCAAGAGGAGTAGCATCGGTGGCGAAGCAGAAGTTTGAGCGGACGAAGCCGCACTTGAACGTGGGGACGATCGGGCACGTCGACCACGGGAAGACGACGTTGACGGCGGCGATCACGAAGACGTTGTCGTTGCGGGGGGCGGCGAGTTTCCGGGACTTTGCCAGCATCGACAATGCGCCGGAGGAGCGGGAGCGGGGGATCACCATCGCCATCGCCCACGTCGAGTACGAGACGGAAGGGCGCCACTACGCCCACGTCGACTGCCCGGGCCACGCCGACTACATCAAGAACATGATCA
>JAUJMG010000339.1 GCA_030446955.1 Thermomicrobiales bacterium | reverse complement strand
GGGGGGAACACCGGTCGTCTCCCGGATGACCCGATAGACCTCGGTACGCTGGACCGCGTCCTGCTCGGGCCGTCCAAAATCAGGACGATCGGCAATGGCGGCGGTGACCTGGATGGCCCGGCGAGGAACGGCCTCAACGCCGGTAATTTGGACCCGGATCCGGTCCACCAGGGTGAACCTTCGCTCGGCGGCAAGCTCCGTGAGCCACGTCTCCATCTGGCGACAGAGGGCCGTCACGTAGTCCGCGAAGAGGACCATGTCCTCCGGGTGCATCGCTACGCGATAGTCATTCGGAACCAGGGTCGCGTCGACGGACACGACCTGATTGGAGACCATGGCTCGTTCGAGCTTGCGTCCGATTTCAGCGGGTTGGATTGGGCTGCGAAAGAGGCGCCCGATCGATCCTTCCATCAGGCGCTCGAACGATTGCTCGAACCGGTCGAGGATGTTCACGCGCGCCCCCGCAAGGTTTGTCGCCCGGAGGCAGCCGATGTGGCAAGGCGCGCATTATAGGTTTGGGCCGAAAACGGGGTCAACGACCGCCTTCCGCGCGGAAGCCGCCACGCGGAACTGACTGTTCGTCGTCGCTCTCCGCCCAATCCAACCGAAGGTAGCGATCCCGGGTCCGGAAGAGCAAGAAGTGGAACGTCTGGTAGAAGGCGTAGATTTCCAAGGCAAAGGGAAGGTAGCCGCCGTAACCCAACAATGGCATCTCGAACAGCTTGGGTCCCTCAATGTAGGGGATGTCGTAGGTCCACTTCGGCATAGAGAAGACGTTCCACATCTCCCAGAAGAAGCCGCAGGTGAGGCCGGCCGCCCAGAGAACCCAAACGGTGTCCCACCGACGGTGCGCAACCTGGCTGGAGATGCTGTTAGCCCCGATGAGCTGGTTCAACGGGTCAAGGATGAAGAAGAGCCCGAGCCAGACCAAGGGGTAGGCCTGGCGGGGAAAGAGGAACGTCGCGATCGACATAACGACGCCCGTGGCAATAATAGCGAGCAGACCCTTCCGGGACGGGGCAATGCGAATCCAATAGCGGGGGCGGCTGAAAGCGGGGAAGGAGCGGTAGAGCTCCGCTGTCTCGAACACCGCAGGGACCACGGTTGAGAAGGAGAGCGACGCCAAGGCGGCGTACTCCAATCCACCCGGACTCCAGGGCAAGTGGTAGCTCCAGTTGTGGACGGAGTAATTGAGTCCTTCAAAAAGCCACCAGAGTGGCACCGATGCCAGGAACAGGAGCACCCAGCGCCGTGGGTCGCGCTGGAGAAGGGAGGTGGATGTTCGGCGTAGAACGAGGCCGTCGACAGTCAGGATGTAGCCCAGCCACAACGGGAAAAACGTGTAGCTCGAGTACGGCTGGAGGTGGGACCAGGCTAGTGGCCAGGCGATGGCAATGAGCGCAAGGCCGCCAACGAGTTGGGGTGGGAGTGAAACGGCGGGCCGCTGTGTCCTCGTTTGGGAGTGGATGTCAACGTCCATGATCCGTTATTGGCAAAGCGTATGCCAAGAACCCCGCGGAGCCGGTGCCACTCTCACGATCCAGGTCGGATCCGCTGCTATGATCGACCCTTCTCAAATGCCGACGTTACAGAGGAACCGGGTGATCGGTTCAGGTGGGGAGCAAGGGGTTGACGGAACGCAAGGCGCGGATTGGCCCGTCAATTCTTTCGGCCGACTTTCTTCGGCTCGGGGACCAGATCGCCGAGGCAGAAGCGGCAGGCGTGGACTTTGTCCATGTGGATGTCATGGACGGCCGGTTCGTGCCGAATATCTCGATCGGATTACCCGTGTTGGAGGCGGTCCGGCGCGCAACGAAACTGCCGGTTGACGTCCACTTGATGATCGTGGAACCGGAACGCTACGCCGAACAATTCGCGGCGGCCGGGGCAGACTTCGTGACCGTTCACGTTGAGGTGTGCGGCCATCTGCACCGGACCATCCAGGGGATTGCCGAGGCCGGAGCTGCCCCAGGCGTGACCCTCAATCCCGCCACCCCCCTCTCGGCCATCGAGGAAGTATTGCCTCTTGTGCGGCAGGTGTTGATCATGAGCGTCAACCCCGGATTCGGCGGCCAGACGTTCATCCCTTCAGCGTTAGAGCGGATCGCCCGGTTGCGGGAGATGATCGACGCTCGGAATCCGACATGCCTCTTGGAAGTGGATGGCGGGGTCAAAGCCGGAAACATCCGCCGGGTGGTTGACGCGGGAGCGGACACGATCGTTGCCGGTTCTGCCATCTACTCCCCAGGTTCAAGCGTCAAGAGCGCCGTGGCGGCGCTGCGAGAGGCCCTCGCTTAAGACGTTTGGTGCCGTAGCAGCGAGATCGAACCCCGATCGAGAGCAACACGCTGCCCGTTGCTCGGCAACTTCCCGTGAAGGCAGATGACGCAACTCACCCTGCCATAACCCCGTTCGGGCCCGCACCTTGCCGGCCTACGGGCGTCGAGCCGCCATGCGAGATGGTTGAACGCGCGCTCCCCTCCGCTCGTCCGTTGCCGGTTGCGTGGCAGGAGGCGGCGTGCTGTCCCGCATCAACCACACGGGCAGGAGAGCGATGAGGGCTAGGAGGGCAGCGGTGAGGAAGGTTTCGCGGAGGACCTGGACGCTCAATGGGATGGCGTGGTCCTCGATGAACTGCTGTTGACGGGCGAGAAATTCAGCAGTGCCCTCGTTGGGTGCCTGGATGATGGGATCGAGCCGGCTGGTCAGGGATTGGAGCCGACGGACGCCAATGGCGGTGAGCACTGAGATACCGACCGTCATCCCGAGCAGGCGGAAGACGAGCGTGAGAGCGGCGGCGATACCACGGTTCGCGGGGGGCGCCGCATTGATCACACTGGCGCCGAGCGGGGCAATTACCAGCCCAAACCCCGCGCCACTAAGGACGAGCCCGGGCAGCATTGCCACGAACCGCGAGTCCTCCTGGCCCATCCCGATCCAGATCGCGACGTAGCCGATCGCCACTAGAGTGAGACCTGCTCCAGCCGTCGCGCGCTCGCCCCGCCGGGCGACCGCAAACCCCCCGAGCAAGGAGAGGACTGCCATAAGCAGGGTGAAGGGGGCAAGGAGCAAAGCGCTGGATGTGCTGACGCGCTCTTCGGCAACCACCAACGCGACAAGAACCGGCACGTCAACCATGGCGACGATGAGAGCGGCGCCCACGATGAAGTTCGCGGTGACGGCGGCGGTGAATGGGCGCCGCCGAAAGAGTTCAACTGGCAGCACTGGGTGCGGAGTCCGCCGCTCCCACCAGATGAAGAGGATGCCGACGAGGAGCCCGCCGAGCAATAGCGGCACGAGATACGGGGCAAGCGGGTTGGTCGTCCCCCCGAGCGCTCGCAGGCCCGTTCCAGTCGTCCCCCCAACCTCGCCGCCCGAGGACAGCCCCAGGTTCAGCAACAAGAGGGACAGCGCGAGCAACAAGGTGCCTAAGATGTCGAGGCTCCCTTGGTGGCGCTCGAACCGGGGGAGCCGGCGCCACCCAACGTAGGCGAGCCCCACGGCGGCAACGAGGCCGAGTGGCACGTGTACGATGAAGACCCACCGCCACGCTTCTGCTTGAGAGGCGAGGACGCCGACGACTGCCGCGCCCCAGATGGGACCGAGAACCCAACCCAGGGTGTCCACTGCCCCAACGAGCCCTAACCCGGTACTGCGGCGGCTCCGGGGTAGCAGATCTGCGACGAGCGCCATCGTCACAGGAAGCAAGGCGCCGCCACCGGCGCCCTGAACCGCGCGGCCGACGATCAACACCGGCAGGCTGGTGGCAACGGCGCACCAGATCGATCCGACGAGAAAAACGCCCAGCGCGATCTGAAAGGCGCCGAGGCGACCGATCAGATCCGAGACCCGGCCCATGATTGGGATGGCGACGATGTAGGCGAGCAGGTAACCGTTCACGATCCAGATGTACCGATCGACGTCGGCGCTGTTGATCTCGAGGTCAACGATCATCCGGGGCAGGATTGTCGCGATGACCGTGAGATCGAGCGCGCCGATGAAGACGGTGAGGAGTGCGACTGCGATCGTAGATTTCGTCTCGGGAGACAGGGGTGATCCGCCGTCACTCGACGGGGTCGACTGCAGCCCGGACGACGCCGACTGCTTAGACGGGCGGTTCAATGGTCGCCCGTTTGCCATGGTCGGAGATGTTGAGGATCCACGTGGCCGGGTCGGCATTCTCCGGTGACGCCGGCTCGACGAGCTTGATGCGGAGCAGATCGTTGGTTTCACGGTCAATCCAGACCTCGACCGCTACCGGATCCCCCTTCATGGTGTAGGCAGTGACGGGATCAATGACCGCGCGAGGAACCGTGGCCACGATGTGGTAGGCGTCCCGCCCCCGGATCTCTTCAGGATCCATCATCCGGGGCTCTTGGAGCTGCATCATCACCGGGCCCAGGCCACTGGCGCTATCGAAGAGGATGTTCGGCTCGTACCCGAACTCTTCCGGTGCGATGCCCCAGTTGCCCGTAATGAGGTCGGTCATCCACGAGGTGGGGCCGATCGTGATCAGCTTGAGGGCGACCACGGCCCCAGCAACCTTTGCCTTGAACGACGAGCTCATGCGATCGGGACGAACGAGGAGGCCATTCGCGTTCAGAAGCTGAATAGTGCGAGCCGGGTCGATGAAGGTCGTGCCTTCAATCGCGAGACTAAAGCGGACCGTTTCCGTGTTGGCGAGGCGATCGCTCGCGAGCGCAAGGACAGCCATCGGATCGTCTTGGGGTGTCGCCTCCTCCGGGCTAGCCGCGGTAGCAGGGACGGAGATGGGGGTCCCGGACTGCTCAGCGCGGGGTGGCAGATCCCCCTCCGCCTCGCCGCTGCAAGCGACGAGCAGAGGGAGCAGCAGCAGAAGCGCTGGGACGTGGAGCGCGAGTGGTCGGTCGAACAGAGTGACGTCCTTTCTCCGGCTCATGGCCTTCCGGACCCCCGGAAGGCCGCACGGTAGGAG
>JAUJMG010000338.1 GCA_030446955.1 Thermomicrobiales bacterium | reverse complement strand
ACGGCAGGGGCCAGCACCACCAGAAAAGCGGTAAACAATGGTCACAATAGGTAACCAGGGTCTTGGCCCAGCATCACTTTGCGCGCCTAGACTGGCACGCTGGTTGGCGGGCAGTCACCGTCGGTTTCCGGTCGCGCCGGAACACATAGTCGGTAGCGGGCCACCCGCCGCCGGCGGTGGACTTGTAGCGTGAAGGGCTGTTGCTCAGCGAGGACTACCCGCGCCGCATGGAGCCTGTGGCGAACCAACCGTCAGCGGCGAGCCCGACACCGGCCGACATGCGGGGCCAGTACTCGCGCGCGAAGATCTGCGCGACCAGCTCGCGCCTGCTGCTCACTCCTGTCTTATCGAACACCGCCTTGAGGTGCTGCTGCACCGTGAGCGGTGAAACGACGAGCTCCGCCGCGATCTCGTCCGTCGACAGCCCCTGCAGGACCAGCCGCGCCACCTCCGCCTCGCGCGCCGTCAGGCCGTATGCCTGCAGGATCAGGGGCGCGACCTCCACAGAGCTAGCTGGCTGGATGATGACAGCCGTCTGTGTGCTGGTGCCGGGACCCGAGAGGCGCGACGCGTGCAGCACCAGCCACTGGCCGGCCAGGGTGCGCGCACGCGCTTGCGGCAGGAGCCCAGCCTGGGTGCCACCGGTACGTTCGAGTGCCCGGAGCCGTAGGGCTACCGCCCGGACGGCCTGGGACAGCCCGCCCCCCCGCGGCCAGTCGCTCAGCTCGGCGAGCCAGCGCTCGGCCGTGGGCGTGGCGGCGACGATGGAAAAATCCTCCGCCAGCACCAGGAGCCCCGGGCTATCGCCGCCTTGCGTCAATTCCGGGTTGTCCCGTGTATCGAGGAGGAGGGCAGTCCGCAACCCCTCCGCCAGGTGCGGAGCGAGCCGCCTGAGGAAGTCCTCCTCAGCGGTGGAGAACCCCACCCCATCCCGGTGCAGACACAGAACGCCCCAGATCGATGAGCCCGCGCGCAGGACGGCGCGCAACTCGTTCCCGAACCCCAGCGGGACCAGGATTTCCCGGTAGCGCCGGCTCTCCGCCGGCCTGCCTCGGGTTGCCTCGTAGAGGGTGCTGACCGCAGCTCGCCGCCTGGCGAGCTGGGCGAACTCGTTGGCGAGGAAGGCCGGGAGCGCGTCCTCGGGGGTCCCGTCGACGACCGCGCCCGTGAACAGGAGCGTCGCTGGGTCGACGGTCGCGCACCAGAACGAGTTGTTCGGGATGACCTTGCCGAGCTTCCTCCGGAGCTCGACGCGCAGCGAGGTGGCATCCAACCCGGCGTGGCACAGGCGCACGATGTCCTGGCGGGCCCGTTCCATGGTTCTGTCCCCCGACATGCGCCCCTCCTGCCCCCGCCCCCATTATACGCGCACCCGCGAGCCCGGGGAATGCCGAAGATACCAGGTTTCTGGTATGGACCCGACGCTCCAGTGGGCCCATAGTACGGGGCAGGTGGCATATCCGGATGCCAGGTAGATCTCAGACATCACCCTGGGAGGAAGCTTATGGAAACGCTGGCTACCCAACCCTACGCGCTCGAGCGGGAGGAAGGCCCGGCAGTGTGGGCGTTCGGCGCGTTGATAACCGTGAAGGCGGAAGGCTCGCAGACCGGCGGCGCCTTCGGGCTGATCGATGAGTGGATGCCTCCCGGCTTCGCGACGCCGTACCATGTGCACCACGCCGAGGACGAGGCCTTCTACGTGCTGGAGGGGGAGATGACGTTCGTCTGCGGCGGGCGAACGATTAAGGGCGTGCCCGGCACCTACGTGTGGGGGCCGCGGGATATCCCACACGGATTCAGGGTCGACGGCGACCAGCCCGCCAGGATACTCCTGCTCTCGGTCCCGTCGAGCTTCATCACGTTCACCATGGAGATGGGCGAGCCGGTGGGGGACCGGACGACCCCGCCGTCGGTACCGCTCGACATGGAGAAATTGATGCGGGTCGCCGCGAAATACCGCATTGAGATCCTCGGGCCGTTGCCCGAGTAGGTCACGCAGGAGCGAGTCGGGGCCGCAGCCGGGGCGGGCACGGCTGGACGGCGGCCCACTGGCGTGACGCCGGGGTGGGCGCGGCGGTGTGGGACGGCGCCAGCGGGCGCCGGGCGCCGGAGGTCCAGCAGCTCGGCCTACCGACGGTGCAGCAACCGCCCTACGCGCCCGAACTGAACCCGGCTGAGCGCGTCTTCGAGGAGTTGCGGCGGGCCTGCGAGGGCCGCCCCTACGCAACGTTGGACGACAAGGTCGCCGTGGTGGAGCAGACACTGCAGGAGTTGGCGGCCGACCCCGCGCGCGTGCAGCGCCTGAGCGGGTGGGCCTGGATCCGCGACGCATGCCGATGCCTCCTCGAAAAGGTGGCCGATTCATAGGCAATAGGTATAGCATCCCTCCTGTCTGACCGATGTCCTATATGACCGTATGCCCACGGCTACTCGCCCGCATGTTGGGGCGGCAATGCACCGCCTGACGAGAACCGGAGGGCGAGCCCCAGCAACACCCAGCAGAGACCGAACGCCCACGCGCACGAGACTGGCATCCGGACAATCCCTGTCCGGCGGCATTGGCACCGTCAAGCGGCATGTCGGCCCAGCCGGGTCCTGGCGGGACCTGGGACATCCTCCGCTGCAACCATCAGCCAACGGCCGTCCGCCAATCGGGGCTGAGCGTCGCTCACCCGCCTGCACACATCGGCGAGGTCTCGGTTGAGCCCCCGGTCATTGAAGCTGCGCAACTCGACGTTCACGGTCTCCCCTCCCCAGACTACGCGACCCGGCAGACGGAAGAACGGTGCGAGCCGCTGCCAGGCGGCGCGGGCGTACTCGGGCGGGAAGTCGTTGTCGCGGACCCACATCGCTAGGTTGGCCAGCGCCAGCTTCAGGACGGTCATCACCCGGTCCTTGCTGTCGTCCAGCTCGTACATCCGCCGCTCGCCCGCCTTGAGGTCTTCCAGCTCGCGCAGGAGCCCTCGCTGCTCCCGGCAATAGCGCTCCCACTTGGCGTACTCGATGTTGCAGGCGTCGTGGGAGCGGAAGTAGCCCCGCCAGTGGCCCCCCATCTCCGCCTCCACCGCCTCCACCAGTTCTTTCCGCCTGGCGCGGTACTCGCGTTCGAGCATGCCCGCCGCCTCCATCTGCAGCAATCGATCGTTGAGCTCGGAGTACAGCTCGCGGCTGTGCTCCCTAGCCCGCTTCCACCGCCGGTCCGAGGTCTTCTGGGCCCTGAGCGATGCCAGTCTCGCCTTCTCGCCCCACCGCTTGGCGTTGGCAAGCCGCTTCTCAAGTGTCGCCTGCCGCTTCTGCGCCTCGGAGTTCGGCACCTGTTTCTTCCCAAAACCGTGATTGGTGTCCAGCCCAAGGGGAATCAACCAGTCGCGAATCACGTTCTCCTGCGCGGGCCAGCGGTGAGTGTAGACCTTGGCCAACTCCATGGCATCCACCTCATCGGCCGTGCTCACTATGGGCACGAGGGCAGGCTCGGTGGAAACGACAGGAGCGGGCGTGGCGATCCAGCCGTCGTCGAACCAGGAGGGGCCGGCCACGTGGGGCTCGTGCCGCGGGCCTTCCTCGCCCTCCAACGCACCCGGCACCCTCCGGCGCAGGTCTCGCATGAGCGCCACGCGCAGATCAAGGCGTTCACCCGGATGGTCGGGGAGGGGAAGCGAGCAGCGAGCCGGGGCCACCTCCCGCGTCACTTCGCCCTGCCGGTCCCAAGAGAGCGGCACGAACTCGCCGACCTCGGTGAAGAACTTGATCCCCTCGTACTGGTTGCTCCTCAGCACCGTCACAACATCGCGACCGCTCCTGGCGAGATGGGCCAGGAAAGCCGTCGCCATCCCCTCCCGGTCGACGATTACCCGCTCGACGGGGCCCTGGCCGCTCACCCGCTCGTAGCGCTCGATGATCTGCGGAAGGCCGACGGTGAGGTGGGTGTCCCCCCGATGGGTTGTGGCGAGCAGCGGGTGACCGTGTCGGTCGTGCAGCAGCATCAGCGCCCGGCACCCCAGCACCTTGCCGTACCTCGACACCAGCCCTCTGGGGATGAGCTTGTTCGAGTGCACAGCTTTGCGGTGGCCGTCGACGTAGTAGGCCGGAGGCTGATCCGCAAACACTCTCGGGCCGGGCTGCCACAGCCTCGCCGTCCACTCGGCCAGCGCATCAGTCAGTGTCTCGGCTCCTCCCGCCCCCGCGACCGCGGACAGGAACCGCTCGGTGTGGCGGTAGCTGTAGGCTCGCGTCCGGCAGGTGAGAAGAGCCAGGGCGTCGCCGGTGTATCCACGGAGGTCGTGGGTTCGCCTGAGGCCGACGGCGGGCAGGAACAGCAGGGTGAGCAGCAGCGCTCGCCGACTATCGAGGTTGTTGTAATGGCGCCTGCCGTTGTCCGCTGGCAGATCCTCGGGTAGCGCTGCCTCGAGCGCCTCGATCAGCCCCGTCTCGTGCGCGGCCGCCAGGAGCAGGAGATACCCCGCCCCCTCGCCCAAGCCCTCATCTTCACCCGGCCGATTTCCCCCCCACCCCTCGGGAACCTATCCCGAGAGACCTCCTCGTCCTATTGATCTGGCTGATGCTCACCGTGATCCCGAACTTCTCGCCGATCTCGGCCTGCACCACGCGGCTGGGGGTACTTGGTGCGCCACGGCAGTACTCCACTAGCCACTCGCGGATGGGCGCGGTGAGCTTGTACGCGTGCCCGTGGCGCCCGTCCGCGAGAGCTTCCTCGCCCCGGGTCCTCACCACCTTGAGCGCCCGGTACGCGGTCCTCTCGCTGATCGGCACGTCGGCCAGCTTCAAAGCCTCCCCGCACGACAGGCCGTGGCGCATCCCGTCCACCACCCGCAGCTTCGCCCTGCGCCGATCCCCCTGCTCCATCGCACCGCCCCTCACCGACTGCCAAGTCGAGTACGATGGGCCAAAGTGTAGCTCAGCCCGCGCTGTCAGTCTAGATGCTCAGGGCCGACTTCCTG
>JAUJMG010000337.1 GCA_030446955.1 Thermomicrobiales bacterium | reverse complement strand
AGGCGGCCGGACCGTCGGCGCCGGTGTCGTCACCGCCATCACCAAGTAACGCCGACGGACGTCATCTGCGAGCGGTTAACGCTCGCGCATCCAGCGAACTGAAGGCACGAAGGGGAGAGGTTCATGGTCGCGCGTAAGCCGAGTCAGAAAATCCGGATCCGCCTGAAGGCGTACGACCACAAGATCCTCGACCAGTCGGCCGGGAAGATCGTGGAGACGGCCGAATCGACGGGTGCGAAGGTCGCTGGTCCGATCCCGCTGCCGACGCGGATCGAAAAGTTCAGCGTGATCCGGTCGCCATTCATTGACAAGGATTCCCAGGAGCAGTTCGAGATCCGCACGCACAAGCGGCTGATTGACGTCCTGGAGCCAAGTGGAAATACGATCCGCGCTTTGATGCGGCTGAATTTGCCGGCGGGCGTGGATATCGAGATCAAGCTGTAATGGGGATGCCTGGCCCCGGGCGCTCGAAGCCATTCGGCGCCCGAGGCCGGGAGACTCATCACGCTCTGTAGGCGGCGGTGGCGTGAGAGCTGCCGGCGCGTCCTGAAGGACCAGGAGAGAGCCAATGATTCAGGGATTGGTCGGGCGAAAGCTCGGCATGACGCAGATCTTCGACGAGACGGGTCTGGTGCATCCGGTGACGATCATCGAGACCGGACCTTGTGTCGTGACCCAGATTCGGACGCCGGAGAAGGACGGCTACGAGGCCGTCCAGCTCGGTTTCGGGCTCGACAAGCGCCTCAACAAGCCGGAGCAGGGCCACCGCAAGGCGAGCGGGTTCTTGTCCCGCACGCTGCGAGAGGTGAAGGCCGACAACGTCGGTGACTTCACCGTCGGACAGGTGATCACGGCGGACACCTTCGCTGAGGGCGAGTTGGTGGACGTGACTGGCACGTCAAAGGGGCGCGGCTTCCAGGGTGGCGTCAAGCGGCACGGCTTCCAGGGTGGCCCGAAGACGCACGGTCAGTCTGACCGGCTCCGCGCGCCTGGCTCGATCGGTTCCAGCGCTACCCCCGGACGGGTCTTCAAGGGTCTCCGGATGGCGGGGCACATGGGGCACGAGCGGGTCACGGTCCAGAACCTCAAGGTTCTGCGCGTAGACATCGAGCGGAACCTGCTCCTCGTGGAAGGATCGGTGCCCGGTCCGATCAAGGGCGAGGTGTTGATCCGGCGGGCCGTCAAGGGTCAGGACAAGAAGAAGAAGTAGGGCTGACCCGACGATGTGCATGGGTGAGTCTGGAAGCGACGGAGCACGATGATGCAGGTAGATGTCTACGATATCGCGGGCCAGGTAGTGGCACAGGCCGACCTCGATGAGACGGTCTGGGGCATCGAGCCCCACATTTCGGTCATGCACCAGGCGCTGCTGCGCCAGCAGGCCAACGCCCGGAAGGGAACCCACAACACGCTGACCCGCGGCGAAGTCTCCGGCGGAGGCCGGAAGCCGTGGCGTCAGAAGGGCACGGGGCGGGCGCGACAGGGGTCCATCCGAGCACCCCAGTGGAAGGGCGGCGGTGTCGTTTGGGGCCCGCATCCGCGCTCCTACGAACAGGATATGCCTCGCCAGATGCGGCGTCTGGCAATCCGATCCGTCCTCTCGGCGAAGTTGCGTGACGATCGATTGACGGTGGTTCAGGGTCTGGCGACGATCGAGCCAAAGACGAAGAGCATGAAGAGCATGCTCGCCGTGCTGCCGGCCTCCCGCTCGGTGCTGATCGTGGTCCCGGACAAGGCGTCTGCCGATGCCGTCTACAAGGCGGCCGGGAACCTGCCCGATGTCGAGGTGATCACCGCCGCGATGGTGAACGTGCGGGACGGCCTGAAGTACGACCGGATGGTCGTGATGCAGGAAGCCATCCCGGTGATCGAGGGGCTGTGGGCGCTGCCGGAAGAGAAGCGGACGCCGGGCCCATTCAAGCTCGCGCGGTTGGCTCGCCTGGCCGCTAATCAGCAGCGGGTTGCGGCCCCTGCACCCGTCCAGGAGGCCTAGCATGAGCGGTTTGCGCGTCGAAGACATCATCCGCCGCCCGCTGATCACAGAAAAGAACACCGACCTCATGACGCAGAACCAGTACGCGTTCGAGGTCCTGCCGGAGGCGAACAAGATCCAGATCAAGGAGGCCGTTGAGAAGACGTTCTCCGTCACGGTGAAGGCCGTCAACACGCTGAACGTCAAGCCCAAGGCCCGGGCGCGCGGGCTTCGACGGGGCCGCGGGCGGATCGAAGGACAGGAGCGGGGCTGGAAGAAGGCGTACGTGACGCTGGAGCCAGGCCAGACGATCGATCTCTTCGATCAGATCTAGGGCGAGGGGAGGAGCAGCATGCCTATTCGCAAGTACAAGCCGACCTCGCCGGGCCGCCGCTCGATGAGCGTCAGCACCTTTGAGGAGATCACCAAGAAGCGGCCGGAGAAGGCCCTGATCGAGCCGCTGAAAAAGACCGCCGGACGCAACAACCATGGCCGCATCACGACGCGGCACCGGGGCGGCGGGCATAAGCGGTTCTACCGGATCATCGATTTCAAGCGCAACAAGGTCGGCATCCCGGCCCGGATTGCGGCGATCGAGTACGACCCGAACCGGTCGGCCCGGATCGCGTTGCTCTTCTACGTCGACGGCGAGAAGCGGTACATGCTGGCGCCGGTCGGCCTCAAGGTCGGGGACATGGTCGTCTCCGGACCTGAGGCGCCGATTCGGACTGGAAACGCGCTGCCGCTTCGGAACATTCCGACCGGTACGCAGATCCACAACATCGAGCTGCAGCCTGGCAAGGGCGGGCAGATGGTCCGTTCTGCCGGAACCTCCGCCCAGCTTATGGCCAAGACTGAGACCTACGGGCAGGTCCGCATGCCGTCCGGCGAGGTCAGGCTCGTCCATCTCAACTGCATGGCGACGCTCGGGCAGGTCGGGAACGTCGATCACGAGAACATCGAGATCGGCAAGGCGGGCCGGAGCCGTCACCTGGGCCGGCGACCGACGGTGCGTGGCTCGGTGATGAACCCGCGCGATCACCCGCACGGTGGTGGTGAGGGTAAGGCGCCGATCGGCGGCCATCCCAAGACGAAGTGGGGCAAGCCCGCCACCAAGCGGACGCGGAACAACAAGCGGACCGAGAACATGATCGTTCGCCACCGGCCGACCCGCGGTAAGGGCGGACGGAGCCGCTAGAGGAGCCGCACCACCAGTTCTCGGCCGTCAGCAGAGAGGTGGCGGGGAACGGGACGTAGCTACGGAGCGCTGACGGCCGAGAGCCGCGGAGGAAAGCGTGTCGAGGTCATCGAAGAAGGGGCCGTTTATCGACCCCAAGCTGCAGCAGAAGATTGAGAATCTGAACCGGGGCAACGAGCGCCGCGTGATCCGCACCTGGGCGCGCGCCTCGACCGTCTACCCTGGCATGATCGGGCACACGGTGGCCATCCATAACGGGCGGCAGCACGTGCCGATCTTCATCACTGAGCAGATGGTCGGGCACCGGCTCGGCGAGTTCGCCCCGACGCGTACCTTCCGCGGACATGGCAAGGACGCCGACCGCCGGGCGCGCCGGTAAACGCGGGTAACCGGAGAGAGGACGCAGCGGAATGGAAGTGACGGCAAGTTTGAAGTCGGTCCGCGTGTCGCCCCGCAAGGCCCGCCTGGTGGTGGATGCGGTCCGTGGCAAGCGCGTGTCGGAGGCGATCGCGATCACCCGGTTCCTCCCGCAGAAGACCGCGGTGGATCTGGAGCGGCTGCTCAAGTCGGTGGCGGCTAACGCGGAGAATAACTATGACCTGGATCCGGAAGATCTCTGGATCAAGGCCATCTACGCAGACGACGCCCCGACTTTGAAGCGGTTTAAGCCAAGGGCGCGTGGTCGGGTCGGCCGGATCCTCAGGCGCTCCTGCAGCATCACCGTCGTCGCGGAAGACAGGGAGACACGCTAATGGGACGCAAAGTCAATCCAATTGGCTTTCGGCTGGGCATCATTCGGGACTGGGAATCGAAGTGGTACGCGGAGCGGAACTACACGGATCAGCTCCATGAGGACCTCAAGATCCGGCGTCTGATCATGCGGGATCTCAGCCGCGCGGGGATCTCGAAGATCGAATTGGAACGCGCCGCCAACAAGGTCGACGTAACGCTCCACACCTCCAAGCCGGGCATCGTCATCGGGAAGCAGGGAGCCAACGTCGAGCGGCTGCGGGGGATGCTTGAGAAGGAGCTTTCGAAGAAGGTCCACCTCAAGATCGAGGAGATCAAGGTTCCCGAGACCGATGCTCGCCTGATTGCCGAGAGCATCGCCGAGCAGATTGCTCGCCGCGTGGCCTATCGGAGGGCGATCAAGCACGCCGTTCAGCAGGCGATGCGCCGCGGGGCCAAGGGCGTCAAGATCACCCTGTCCGGGCGCCTTGGGGGTGCCGAGATGAGCCGGCGGGTGTCCGAGATGGACGGCCGGGTGCCCCGGCAGACGCTCCGCGCGGACATCGACTTCGCGGTCGTACACGCCCACACCACCTACGGGCGGATCGGCGTCAAGGTTTGGGTCTACCGCGGTGACGTGGTGCCTGAGCGGCGGCCGGTGACGGAAGCGACGCTTACGGCGGACCTGGCAGCGCTGCCGGCCGACTAGGGGAAATTGGACCGACAAACCGCCGCGAGCGTCGTGAGGAGGAACCGCCATGTTGATGCCCAAGCGGACCAAGCATCGCAAGATGATGCGTGGGCGCATGACTGGAAAGGCTCAGCGAGGGTCGTCGATGGCCTTCGGTGATTACGGAATCCAGGCGCTTGAGCCAGCCTGGGTCAACAGCCGTCAGATCGAGGCCGCCCGCCGCGCCATCACCAACTATCTCAAGCGTGGCGGTAAGGTCTGGATCCGAATCTTTCCGGACAAGCCGGTTACCCAGAAGCCGGCCGAGACCCGGATGGGCTCCGGCAAGGGCAACCCGGAGTTCTGGGTCGCTGTGGTGAAGCCAGGCCGGATC
>JAUJMG010000336.1 GCA_030446955.1 Thermomicrobiales bacterium | reverse complement strand
GGCGAGAAGCCGGGCGGGCACGGCGAGCGCTCGGTCGCCGTCGGCACCCTCGACATGGCCGTCTGGGACGCGGTCGCCAAGATCGCCGGCGTGCCGCTCTGGCGCCTGCTCGCCGACCGTTACCGCGCCGGAGAAGCCGACGAGCGGGTCTGGGTCTACGCGGCCGGGGGCTACTACCAACCGGGCAAGGATCTCGCCGCCCTTCAGGACGAGATGCGCGGATACCTCGCCCTCGGCTACACCACCGTCAAGATGAAGATTGGCGGCGCGCCCCTCGATGAGGACCTACGCCGGATCGAGGCGGTGCTGGAGGTCGTCGGGTCGGGTGAGGCGCTGTCGGTGGACGCCAACGGCCGCTTAGACCTCCCGACGGCGGTCGCCTACGCGGAGGCCCTCGCTCCCTACGGCCTCTACTGGTACGAGGAGGCCGGCGACCCACTCGATTACGACCTACAGGCCGAATTGGCGAACCACTACCCGGGTCCGATGGCCACCGGCGAGAACCTCTTCTCGGTTCAGGACGCTCGCAACCTCCTCCGCTACGGGGGCATGCGGCCCGATCGGGACGTGCTCCAGTTCGACTGCGCCCTCTCCTACGGTCTCGTCGAATACCTGCGGATCCTGGAGATGATGGCCCAGCTGGGGTGGTCACCACGCCGCTGCGTGCCCCACGGCGGCCACCAGATGTCGCTCAACATGGCGGCCGGCCTCGGTCTCGGCGGGAACGAGTCCTACCCCGGTATCTTCCAACCCTTTGGCGGCTTCGCCGACGGGATCGACGTGGTCGACGGGTACGTTGGCCTACCCCAGTCCCCCGGCGTCGGCTTCGAAGAGAAGGCCGAGCTGATCGCGCTGATGCGGGAACTGGCCGCATAAGCAGTCAGCGGGCACTGCGTCCGCACAGTTCATCCCACGGGAGGGTCCGGCTACGCTGCTTCCTCGCCTTCGCATGCTGGTAAGGGGGTCCCCCGTGCCCATCCGGAATGGGGCAGGTCGGCCGGGGCGCTTGCGGAGGTAACGGTGCGCGTCGCGATCCAGGAACGTTCGGTCGCCCGGCCCCATCCGCACTTCGTCGGCCGAACGATGCTGGGCGTCAGCGCACTCGCCCTGCTCCTTTCGGCCCCGGCCCAGACCTACGGGTTCTCCGTCTTCATCGACCCGATGCTGGCGGAGTTCGGGTGGTCCCGATCCCTCATCTCGGCCGCCTACACGATCGCCACCCTTGTCAGCGCCGCCGTGGTCTTCCTGGCCGGCGGCGTGATCGACCGCTTCGGTCAGCGGCGCGTCATGCTCGTCACGGCCGTCGCTTACGTTGTCGCGCTCCTCATGATGGGCACGGTCTCAAACTCGATCGGCCTGCTCCTCGGGTTCACGCTCCTCCGCGCCACCGGCTCCAGTGTCCTCACCCTCGCGGCGCGGACGCTGGTCGCCCAATGGTTCGTTCGCCGACGCGGCCGAGCGGTCAGCTTGATCAATCTCGGGAAGACGCTCGGGATGGCGATCGTGCCGCCCGCCAACGCCCTGCTCATCGAGCGGTTCGGCTGGCGGGGCGCCTGGCAGCTCAATGCCTTGCTCGTTGCCCTCCTCGTGCCGCTTGTGGCGCTCCTCGTCCGCAGCCGGCCCGAGGAGGTGGGGCAGTATCCGGATGGGCACCAACCGGATGTCACGGAGGCGGCAGCGACCCTGGCCGACGACGAGGGATCGTGGTCGCTGCGCCAGGCCTTACGGACGCGCGCGATGTGGCTGCTGCTGAGCCTCACTCTGGTACCGGCGCTGGTCACCAACGGCCTGAGTTTCAACCAGATCTCCATCCTCACTGGAATCGGCCTCACCCCAACCGTTGCCGCGACTACCTTCGCCGTCGAGTCGATCGTGGCCCTCCCGATGACGCTGCTGGTCGGATGGCTGGCCGACCGGTTTGGACCACGTTCGGTCTTGGCGCTCGGCCAGGCGACCCTGACACTTGCGGTGCTCTCGCTCGCCCTCACGGCCTCGGCGGAGATGGCGTTCGTCTTCGGCGCCCTGCGGGGCCTTTCGAGCGGGACCTGGATCCTGGCCTCGGAGGTCGCCTGGCCGGCCTATTTCGGACGGCGGTACCTGGGCAGCATCGTCGGCATGAGCTTCACCGTCTCCTTTATTGGGGCCGCCGCCGGCCCGCTGCCGTTCGGCCTGATCTACGACGCCTTCGGCAGCTACGACTACGCGATCTGGGCGCTGACCCTTCTCCCCGCTATCACCACCTGGGCGGCGCTCATCATTCGCCCACCGCGGCCTCGGCACACCGTCCAGGCCCGCTAACTCCCTCAACCCTCATCCACATCCATGAAGGCCGGTCGACAGGTCCGACCGGCCTTCGTCGGTCCTGGGAAAGTGACTCGAGGCACCTCGCCGCGTCCAAGGGGTAGCTCTCTGGCCCTTGCGTCATGGATCGGGTTACGACGGCTCAACGGTGTATCAAGCACCCGGTCAGCCCCTCTACTAAGGTGGAACGGCAAATCACGGTAACGCCGCCCGACGAACACGAACGAACGGGGGTCCGACCAGGTGTCGAGTAAGCGCCCCGTATGGAGGTCAGAGAAAATCATGGCAGGGTTCAAGGATGTTGTGCTCCGGGGGCGGCCGGTGATCGCGGTCGGGCTGCTCGCCCTTCTTGTCGCGCTGGTCGGCCTCTGGTTCGTCCCTCAGGGCGCCGGAGCCAGTCAGGGCGCCAAGGACGGGACGACCGTGATCGGGCGGGAGGAAACCGTCACGGTCTCCAACCCAAGCGGCAAGCGCGAGGTCGAGGTCCTGGCTAAGATCGATACCGGCGCCGACCGCTCCTCGATCGACACGAAGATCGCCAAGCAACTCGGGATCAACCTCGAGTCAGCGAAAACCATCAAGATCGCATCAAGTCTCGGAGAAGAGCGACGCCCCGTGGTCGACCTGACCCTGGAGTTCGCGGGACGCCGAATCACCACCGAGGCGACCGTCGCCGATCGCAGCGACCGCTCGTCGGCGATGCTGCTGGGGCAGCGGGATCTGGACGGCTTCTTGATCGACGTCTCCAACGCGAAACTGGGCGAGTCCGGTAGCTCCGTGACGGTCGCCTCCACCCCAGCATCGAAGGCGGCGGACACGGCGGCACTCCTCGCGGTCATCCCGCTCGCTGCAGTCATCGTCGTGGTCCTGCGCACGGTTATCGGGATCGAGACCTTCGGGCTCTTCGCGCCAGCCCTGCTCGCCCTCGCGTTCCATCAGACGGGTCTCGCGGTTGGCCTACCCACGTTCGGGCTGATGCTGGCGGTTGGCCTGTTGATCCAGCCGATCCTGCGCCCGCTCCGGCTCCACCGCCTGGCGCGACTGACGGTCCTGGTGGCCACCGTGGTCATCCTGCTGCTGACCCTCCTCAGCCTTGCGGGGAGTCAGGGGGCGACGGCGACCGGTGGGGTCACCCTCCCGGTGGTCGTGACCGCCGGCATCGTGGAACGCTTCTGGTCCACCTGGGAGCAGGAGGGCATCCGGCCCGCCCTGACCGTCTCGCTCTGGACCCTGCTGGTTGCTCTGCTAGCCACGCTGGTCCTCTTGGGCGGACCGGTGCAGCAGCTGACCGCCCAGGCTCCCTATCTGATGGCGGGCGCGGGTGCGCTCCTGGCCATCCTGTTCGGCCGCTACCGCGGCCTGCGGCTCACCGAAGTTGTTCGCTTCCGCGCCCTGACCTTTGGAGGTACCCGGTAATGCATCTCTCGATCCTTCCGTCCATCCGTCCCGCCCTTGGCGGCAACCAGCGGGTCCTCGGGATGAACGCCCGCAACGAGTACGTCGAGCGAGAGAACGACCCTCGCGCGATCCGGTTGGTCAACGACAAGCACGCTACCAAGGCCGCCCTCGCGAAGTTCGACGTGCCGGTCGTGCCCACCCTCGCCGTAGTCCGAGACCGCCGGGATCTCGGCCGCGTCGATTGGAACGAGCTGCCGGATTCCTGGGCGCTCAAGCCCAACAACGGCTGCCAGGGGTCGGGCATCATGCTCGCCCACTCCCGAACCGAGGATGGCTGGCAGACCGCCAGCGGCCGGCCGCTCGACCTGGCGACGATCAAGGAGCACGTCTCCGAGATCCTGGACGGCGAGTACTCCTTCGAGAGCATGGATCGGGACTCCGCGCTATTCGAGCCGCTGATTGTTCCCGATCCGCAGCTGGCCAGCGTGGTCCCCTCCGGGCTGCCCGACATCCGGGTCGTCTGCTACCGATCCAACCCGGTCCTGGCGATGATGCGCCTGCCGACCGCCGCCTCGGGTGGGCGGGCCAACCTCCACCAGGGGGCGGTCGGCGCCGGGATCGACCTGGCGTCCGGCCGGATAGTTCGGGCCCAGCTCCAGCGGCGCAACATCTCCCGCCACCCGGATACCGACCGTCCACTCATCGGCCTGACGGTGCCGGGCTGGGACGAGATCCTCCGCCACAGCGTGGCTTGCGCCGAGGCGACCGGGCTCGGCTACATGGGCGCCGACATCGTGGTCGACGTCGAGCGCGGTCCGGTGGTGATGGAGGTCAACGCCCGACCCGGCCTGGAGATCCAGAACGTGACCGGGGTTCGCCTGGGCGAGCGGCTCGACGCCGTGACGGCGTCTCCCCCCCCGTCGCCACGTTCCACCGGCGTGTGGGGTGGCCGGTCCGCTCGCCCCACCGGGCGCACCTCCCGCCAGCCGGCGTTCTCCTAGCGCTCCCGGCCCGATCTGGTGGAGAACCGGCGAACTCAGGGTTCTCCGCCCTGTGCCACCCTCCAGACGAGCGGCCGGCCGGCTCCCACCAGCCGGCCGCGCGGCGTCCCGAGGCAAGAAGCTCTTCTCCGAATACACTACGAACCTCAAAATATCAGCAACGCGTCCTTGGTTTTCGTTATGGTCCGAGCCGGGGCGGGCTCGTGCGCGCCGTCACCGGCGCGGGGGGGAACGGAAGAGCCGCGTGGGGGGCCCGACTGTGTG
>JAUJMG010000056.1 GCA_030446955.1 Thermomicrobiales bacterium | reverse complement strand
CCTGTAGGCGGCGGGACCTTGTTGGACCGGGAGATTGATTGAGAGAGGTCTCCTTTGGCGCGAGTCATCAGTGTCGCCGACCGGATGACAAGCCCTGGGACCTGTGACGCACCTTGGGGGATTAGGGGTGCCGGGGGATGATGGTGCGTTTCGCCGCTGGCCTCATCTACGTCTTTGATACGAAGCCACGCCGGGAATCTCATTAGGGCGTGTCGTCATTTAGCGGATTCGCAGGACTGGATCGAGTTGCTCCATGATGCGGCCGACTCGCGCTAACAAGCCCGATGGCTACCTTCTCGGCTCATACCGCATTGCTACCGCCCCCGAGCCGAGCTCCAGTCGGCTCACGAGCTTCAAATCGACATACGTCGACAGCCCCGCGAACAACGTCGGCCCGTGGCCCGCTAGTCTGGGCTGCACCACGAACTCGTACTCATCCATCAGTCCCAGCTCTGCCAACGCCAGCGGCAGCTTCACGCCCCCCACGTACAGTCCCTTACCCGACTCCCCCTTGAGCTGTTGAACGGCCTTCCCCAGATCCCCGCGCACGAGCTCCGCGTTCCAATCGACCCGGTCCAGGGTGCTCGACACGACGTACTTCTTTGCCGCGTCGATCGTCCGGGCGAAGGGTTCCATCCAATCGGCCATCCAATCGGGCCGCACTCCCGTCGCCGGCGGTCGCCACGCTGCCTCCATCATTTCGTAGGTTACCCGGCCAAAGAGGAGAGCATCAGCCTGCGCGATGTTCTCAGCAAAGTAACGATGCAAGTCTTCGTCTGCCGGGATTGCCCGATGATCACAGCACCCGTCCAGTGTGACGTTGATGGAATACCGAAGGGGTCGCATTGCGTAAGCGTATCACCGATTAAGGTTAGATTGGAGGCTTTCTCATAAACGGTTACGGTCGACCCGTCGTACCGGACGGGCATGGACCTGACCGACTAGTGGACGATCATCGAGCCGTTGTTCAAAGAGAAGCCGCGGCCAGACGGCCGCGGCCGCCGGTGGCGCGACGCGCGTGCGGTAACCGCGCGAGGCGTGATTCATAGGAGCCCTGTTGATGGAGGCCGCCTTTGAGACGCTATGCGTTGAGCGACGATCAATTTGCACGAACCGAGCACTTGCTTCCAGGCCGCCCCGGCCATGTCGGGCGCAACAGCGACAAGGGCAACCGGCTTTTCGTGGGGGTGGTCATCTGGAAGTTCCGCACCGGCGCGCCCTGGCGCGATCTTCCCGAACGTTTTGCTGATTGGAAGAACACTCATAAACGATTCTCCCGATGGGCCGAAAGCGGCATTTGGGAGAGTCTATTCAAGACCTTGGCGAACGATCCGGACAACGAGTACGCCATGATCGATGCAACCATCGTCAGAGCCCACCAGCACAGCGCCGGGGCTCGAAAAAAGGGGATTCTAACGAAGCGATCGGCCGCTCGTGCGGAGGATTGACGACCAAGATTCACGCCATCGTCGATGCGCTGGGCAATCCGCTGGCGGTGAGCCTCACCGGCGGACACGTTCACGACGTAACGCAGGCCCGGATCTTGACCCAGGAAATCGAACCCGCAGCCCTCCTCGCCGACAAAGGCTATGATAGTGATGGCTTCATCGAGTATCTCGCAGTCCGCCGCATCAAGCCCGTCATTCCGCCGAGGGCAAATCGCAAGACGCCGCGCAAGTGTGACTTCGCGCTCTATTGCGAGCGCAACCTCGTGGAACGTTTCTTCAACATCATCAAGCACCTTCGCGCCATCGCAACCCGCTACGAAAAGACAGCCAGAAACCTCCTCGCAGGCGTCCACCTCGTCTGCGCCCTGGCTTGGCTCAAATGACGACAGGCCCTAGCATGGATTCCGGCTCAGCCGCCTTCTCAGGTCGAGCATGATGCGGAACTGAAGAGCGCCCGGGCAGCTAGTTGCTGCCCGGGCGCTGGAGGGAGCGGGGCGGGTGACAAGCATCACCCGCCCCGTGAGCGTTTGATGGATTAGGCCTGCAGGCGCCGCACGGTCAGGGCACCGGCCACGGCCAGGACGAGTCCTCCACCGACCAGCAGGAGCAGCGACTCGAACCCGTCCGCGTCCGACACGCCAGCACCAGTCGATGGCAGCGCCTTGACCGAGTCACCGGTTGCGACCTTAGTCGGGGTCGGGGTCGGCTCACCGGTGGCAGGGGGCGTCTCCCCCTTGGCGTCAACCGGGATGACGAAGAACGTGCAGGTCAATTCCTCGGTCGGGCCCAGGTAGACGCCGATCCGATTGGTGTTCGGGTTGGTCACCTGCCGCGGCTCGAACCCGTCAGGCGTTCCGCAGACGGTCTGGAAGTCGGCAAAGTCACCTGGAACACCCAACTCTACCGTGTAGGTGCCCTCACCCAGCCCCTGGAAGCCGACGATGCCGTCCGCCCCCGTGGTCTGCGTCACGGCGAATCCGTCGGCGTCGCGGGTCACCGTCGCCTCGATGCCAGATTCACCAGGGCAGTCACGAACGTAGTTGTTCCCGGCGTAGGCTACCGGGCAGACCAGCGCCTGGACGACCAGGGCATTGGTATCACTGTGGGGAGGCGGTGGGGTCTGCGCCTCTTGGTCGACGAAGATCAGGGTGACCGCGTTGACACCCTCGGCCGCGTCGAAGCTCAGAGTGGCCGGCTCAAGCACGGTCCCGGCCGGCTGGCCACCCAGGATCTCGAGTTCGATGGCGGCACCGAACATGACCTCCAGCTCGGCTCCCTCGCTGGCTGAGGTGGTGACCTCATCGAGGGGCTGGCCATCTTGGTTAACTTGGACGACCACGCCTTCTAGCTTCGTGCAGTCGCTCACCTGGTCGTAGCCGGTCGGACAGTGATAGGCGTTGATGTTGACCGAACTGGGAGGGGCCTGGGCGCCGGCAGGCCGAGCGACAAGGGCGAGCGCGATCAGCGCCAGGAGCAAGAACGGGATTCTTCGCATCGTGTGGTTCAACGCTCGTGTCCTTTCTCTGGGTTGTGTTGACGGTCGTTCATTTAGTCGGTGTGGTCGATACCACGCCCCTACTGTAGAAATCCAGCAAGCGGACGGCATCGGGCAAATCACGTAACTGCGCTTCCTAATCAGGAGATCCCCCATGCTTAAGGCGCCCGAACCGCAGCCAAGACTGCTTAAGCACCCCCCTGGGCTGCAGCTTGAGCAAGCCGGAACACATGAAGGAGCGGGACCGAGCCGAGCAATTCGGGATGTTCGGACCGATGAGGCTAACGGATGATCCCCGCCCCCGCCCCGGTGCCAATCAGGAGGAGGTTCTGGTGGGATCGTGGTCTTGGGTGGCGCGCGTGACGGCAGTGCGCGAGGTCCCGCCGAGTTTCGGGTTGAAGTTGAAGACGTGGGCGTCGATGGAGCGCCATGAGCACGCAAATATCCAGGCGGCGCAAGAGCGGCACGCCCTCCGTGGGTCCGCATTTGCGGCTGACGAGCGGCATCGGCCCTGGCAGGGCTGCCGGTCGACCCTCAGTCGTCAAGCAGAAGCGGGCCGATCGTCTAGGGAAGGATGATGGCGACAGGCGTTGACGCGGACAGGCTGGAACCCTTTGAGGATCTCGGCAGTGCAGCCATCATGCATGCATGGGGCAGGTCAGCGGCCGCTTCAGAAGGCTGACCTTCCGTCCACCTGCTGAAGTCCTGGTCCCCGAGGGCGAATGGACGCTTGCGGAACCGGAGCAAGGCAGCGAGATCCTCACCAGGCGAGGAAACTCTTCGGCGGAGACACTCATGATCAAGCTGTTACCAGCCGCCTTTGCTCGGCAGTATGGGCGAATAGATACGGAGCGTCAGTCCAGCTTGAAGTATTTGAAGCTTTCGGCGTACTCCCCGCCGTCCGGGTTGCGAGCGGCGTCCTCCTGCGCCCAGGTGCGCACCATCTCCTCAGGGTCCCAGTCGCCGAGCTGGCTAGCATGGGCACGCAGCGCGGAGAGTTTGACATCCATGCAGGCGGTGATGTCGATCCAGACATCGGGATCCTTGGCCCCGGCTAGATAGACTTCCTGCACTTTGTGGGGCTCCAGGCCTTCCGCCAGCAACTCCGGGAAGGTCATTCGGTCCCGGGCGGCGGGGTAGACCGCGTCGAGCGTCGCTTCGCCAGCGGCGCGGTGGTCGGGGTGATTGAGGTAGCTCTGCTCCACCCAGCGCACCGTCGGGTCCTGGCAGACGACGACATCCGGCCGGAGCCGGCGAATCACCGCGACCAGTTCCCGTCGCAGGGCCAGGTCGGGGACGAGCATCGCGTCCGGGTGACGCAAAAAAACCACCTCTTCCACGCCCAAGCGACGGCAGGCCTCCCGCTGCTCAGCCTCCCGGGTCGCGACAAGCTGCTCCGGGGTCACAGCCGGGTCGTCGCTCCCCTTGTCGCCGCTGGTGAGAAGGACGTAGGTGACGTGGTGGCCCTCACTTGCCCACTTGGCCACGGCACCGGCGCAGACGAACTCTGCATCGTCCGGGTGCGCCATCACGACTGCGATCCGCTTTGGGCCAGGGGAAGGCTCTGCCGGAGCCGCCTCGGCGGCGCGGGCCGCGCCCGCGTCGACCGCCGCGCCCGGGGAACTCGTTTCGTCCTGATGCGTGTGATGGGCGACATTCGCGGGAGTATTCATATCTTGGTTTGAGGTTGGCATGGACACGAGAACTCCGTTCTGAGCAGTGGAGTGATTGGACGGGAGCCTGCGGCCCCTTGAGAACGATTCTGCGGCATCTCCGCCCTTCGGACAACAGCCGTTCCGCCTTGGCGCAGCATTCACGCCGGCGGCAGCGTGCCTTGCGCCACCCTGCTGGGTTGACCCGCGGCAGCGTTAAACCCGTCCGATGTGCGACGATGCGGGTTGAGCATTCGTTTGAGCAGAGGCTTTCATTGTCGAGCCGTCCCGCTCCACGCGAGCATCTGGACCCCAAGGCGCGCACACTTTGGCGTCTAAGCGGCCTGCTCTCGGCAGCCCCGCTGGTCCTTCTCTGCGCCGGGGCCGTCTGGGTGCTTCTTCGGCTCGATGTGCACCCCGCCTTGGCGGTGGCCCCGGTCATTGCGGCGTGCGTAGCGGCCCTGGTAGGGGTGATCCTGGTGCCCGATCTTCAGTACCGTCACTGGCGATACGAGATCGGCGAGGAGGAGGTGGACCTCCAGTACGGCCTGGTCACCATCACGCGGACGCTGATCCCGATGGCTCGAATCCAGCACGTTGACACCCGTCGGGGACCGCTTGAGCGGCGCTTTGGGCTCGCCAGCGTGATCCTCTACACGGCGGCAGGCGCGAGCGAGATCCCTGCCCTGGCCGGCGGCGTCGCGGACAGCGTGCGCGACCGGATCGCCGCCCTTGCCAATACGCGGGACGACCTCTAATCGTGACGGGGCACGACCCTGCGCCGGGTGATCCATCCCCAGCTAGCACCGGAATGACGTGTTCGCCCCATGCTCTCCCCGAGCCTTCGCCCGGTTCGGAAGATCGCAGGAGCGGCGTCGAGATGCGGGTGCCCAGCACCCCGTTGCCATCAACGGCGCAAGCGGGAAGGGAGTCTGTAACCGACCGTGTGGATCGGCAAGTAGTGGTGACTGGTGACGCTAGCACCATCGGGTTTGCCCCGCGGCGCCTCCACCCGGCCTGGATCATCCTCACCGCTATCCAGTCCCTGCGGGGATTGGTTCTCCCCCTAGCGGTACTCGTGATCTCCGGCGGAAGACAGCAAGACGGCGCGTTCCTCGCGATCGCGGGGGTGCTGGCTCTCGGCAGTATCGGATTGCGCGCCGCCTCCTGGTGGATGTTTCGTTACGAGGTGTCGGGCGGGGAACTGCGGGTACGCTCCGGACTGATCGCGCGCCGGGAACGGTCGGTGCCGCTCGAGCGGATCCAGGCGGTAGATACCTCCGAGAGCCCGCTCCAGCGCCTCTTCCGAGTGGTCCGGGTGAAGATCGAGACGGCGGCGGCAGGAGCGGCCGGCAGCGACGTGACCCTTGAAGCACTATCCCATGCCGATGCGAGCGACCTTCGTCGTCGCCTCTCAGCCGAGCGCTTGGACCCCGGACCGGGGAGCCCGGTCGCCGGGGATGCGAAGCCCCAGTCGGAGGCCACTGGAGAACTCATTCGGGCGATGACGCCGGCCGAGCTCTTCGTGGCCGGCGTCACATCCGGTCGGATCGGGCCAGCGCTGGCCCTGCTCTTTGGCGCGTTCCAGTTCGCCGACGAACTCCTGCCCGACAGCATCTGGGAACCTTTGGCAATGGAGGCGCGCGGCTTCTCCCTGCGCGGCCTCCTAACACTCCTCGTGGTCGTCGGGTTGGGGGCCTGGCTGCTGGCGCTGGCGAGCACGGTGCTCACCTTCGGCGGCTTCGAGCTGCGCCGCGAAGGTGACCGCCTCCACATCGCCTATGGGTTGTTGGATCGCCGCCGCTCCACGATCCCGCTGGCGCGCATCCAGGCGATCACGATGACCGAAGGACTCCTACGGCAGCCCTTCGGTCTCGCCACGTTGCGGATCGAGAGCGCCGCCTATGGCAAGGCCACGGCGGAATCCGGGGTTCTCTTCCCCCTCGTGCGAACCCGCGAGGCCGTGTCCCTGCTTCAGCGCGCCTGCCCCGCGTTCGCCGCCGCGAGTATCGATCCGGGCGGGAGCAGGCTCCACCCCCTGCCGCGGCGCGCCATGCGTCGCTACGTCCTCTCTGCCACCGGCCGGGTCGCCGCCCTCGCGGCCGTGGTTTGTGCGGCCGCGGCGCTGGTGCCGGGGATCCCCTGGTGGATTGGGGTACCCGGGCTGCTCCTGGTCCTGCCCGCCGCGCTGCATGGACTGCTCGGCTATCGGGACGCGGGCTGGGCGATCGACTCAGAGGAGCGCATTGTGGTTCGTGAGCGCACCATCGGGCGTCGCACGATTGTCACCGTCAGACGTCGGCTCCAGCACCGGCAGGTGGCATGCGGCCCCTTTCAACGCCGGGCACGACTTGCAACGCTCCGTGCGGCCGTCGCCTCCAGCGGGGGCGGCGGCCACCTGGCACTGGTTCACCTGGACGAAGGCGACGCCTTCGATCTCCTCTCCCGACTTGGTCGATCATCGCCCGTATCGTCCGAACGCACACCGATGCCCTGATCCGGGAGGCGGCCCGAAGGGGACGAGGGATCCATCCCATCATGCGCCGCGACGCCGGGAGGGTCAGGGCCCAGGCTCGCTCAGCAGCAGCGTCGCGTAGGCGGCGAGCCAGTGCTCCACCATGTAATCGCTGCCGGCAACGTAGGGCAGTGACGCCTCCGCATGGTGCTCGGCCGCGGCAAGAAGCGGCTCAATCCGAGAGTCGGCGACTGGGAGACGGGCCGCAACTGCGATGAACGTCCACGCCCGGCTGAGATTCAGCCCGTGCAGATGAGCGATCTGCCCGTCCGTCGCATCAGAGACCACAACCGGTTGAAACAGCGTTTCTGGTCTGGCCTCGGCAAGAGCGGGGAGAAATCGAGCCAGCCAGCCAGGGAACTCCGTTGGACCGAGGATCCTCGCCATCAGCTCTGCTTCGCAGAGGGCGGCTGAGAGAAAATCGGTCCCCGATGGCTCGTAGTGCGCGGGATAGTCCGCATCGTCGCTGAACCAGCGGGCAGCCACCCCATGGATAGCGGTCAACAACGCCCCATCGCCCTGCTCAGCCCGCCGCTGTGCATGGTCGTAGGAACGCGAGAGGCCAAACGCGGTGTTTGGGTGAACACCCGTCCGCTGCGGGTAGGTCAGGCGGGGAAGCCAGTTGACCAGATTGGCGGCCAGGAGATCGGCAAGTGGCTCCAGCGCCCTCGTCCAACGCCGCGCGTCCGGGTCATCCCACGTCGCCAGCTCGGCATAGAGCGTCAGGAGCCATCCCCAGCCGTACGGGCGCTCCAGGGTCCGATGGTTCGGATCGCTGAAGAAGGCGACTTCGGTCATGATGTTTTCGTCGGTCAGCAACTCGTTGAGCGTGGCGCGGGCCCGTCCGTCCGGGACGGCGTCCGGGAAGCGACGGAGCAGGCGGACCACGACCCAGTGCATTTCGACGCAGGAGTGCCAATCGAAGCAGCCATAGAAGGCCGGATGAAACGCCCGATGCGTCGGGTACGGTCCTGGTCCCGTGGCGATGAAATAGGGCATGTTGGGGTATTCACGGGTGATCCCGTCGAGCGCGACCCCCACGTAATTGGCAGCTCGGTCACGCAGGATCGAGGTCCGGTGGTCTTGCGTGAATGGCATCGTTTCCTCTCAGTCACTCCGCGACATGACTCCCCTCAACCGCACCGGCAGGACGACCCCATGCGCAGACTCCCAGGTTTATGGAACGAACGCCCCCTTATGTGAGATGAGGAGAGCAGCAAGGAGTGCAACGGTTCCGTTGCGCTGCGTCCATCGGCCCCTCATCGTCGCGTGCCAACCCGCGGTGGCACTCAGAGCCCCATGCAGGCAGGGCATGCTGCGATTGCTCGCCCACGGTCGGGTTGGCCCCACCCAATTTCAGACTCGCCGCCCGTCCCCGGCAAAGACCGGTAGGCTACCAGTGGCGGTGATGATGCACCAGCCACGCGCACCGGGGGTCTGCCCAAGCTGTGCGACCCCGCCCGCGGCCGCCCGTCGGGAAGAATGCTCTATCGCCTGGAGACCCGATCTCGGCGGCGGGGACTCGTTTCCCCACGGCGGGCGATTTCGGATGGTGTGAAAGCGATCATGATGGGCCTCGCCACCCCCATACGGGGGCGACTGCTTCCGGTTGGGACGACGGCGGACGCCGGGGTGCTGCTGCGCGCTCGTGCGGTGCGCGCCTTCGGCGATGGGTTCGTCAGCGCCCTGCTGCCCCTCCACCTGGCGAACCTCGGCCTCGACACCCTGCACATCGGCGCGATCGCCACCGCTACGCTGGTAGGCTCGGCCGCGCTGACGCTCTTCGTCGGACTGGTCGCGCATCGCTTCCCGCGCCGCGCATTGCTGATCCGCGCTTCGCTCCTGATGACGGCCACCGGCGTCGGATTCGCCTTCATCGGCGACTTCTGGCCGCTGTTGATCGTGGCCTTTGTCGGCACACTTAACCCCTCGGCTGGTGACGTCAGCGTCTTCCTCCCAACCGAGCAGGCGCTCCTGTCGCAAGCCGCCAGCGCTCGCCACCGCACCACCCTATTCGCTCGCTACAACGTCGTCGGGTCTCTGGTCGCGGCAGTTGGGGCGCTCACGGCCGGGCTTCCCGACGTCGTCGCGAACCGGACTGGGCTGGGGCTGGAGACGACGCTGCGGGGAATGTTTCTCCTCTATGCGCTGCTCGGCCTGACGGTGCTGCGGCTGTACCGGGATCTCCCACCGGCGTTCGAGTCGACGGCGTCCATCTCGGGGGGCCCTTTGGAGCAGTCCAGGAGGGTTGTTTACACCCTGGCTGCCCTGTTCAGCCTCGACTCCTTCGCTGGTGGCTTCGTGGTCCAGTCCCTCCTCGCCCTCTGGCTCTTCGAGCGCTTCGACCTCTCGATAGCCACAGCCGGGACGATCTTCTTCTGGTCGGGGCTCCTCTCGGCCTTGTCCAACTTGCCGCTCCGCGCCTCGCCGCCCGCATCGGCCTGATCAACTGCATGGTGTTCACCCATTTGCCCGCGAACGGATTTCTCGTGCTCGCGGCCTTTATGCCGACGCTGCCGCTCGCGATTGCCTGCCTGCTGGCGCGGGCGACGTTGTCGCAGATGGATGTCCCGGCCCGCCAGTCCTACGCGATGGCGGTGGTGGCTCCTGAAGAGCGGGCGGCGGCGGCCAGTGTGACGAACGTGCCCCGAAGCCTCGCCGCCGCGGCCGGCCCGCTGCCCGCTGGATGGCTGCTAGGCCTGTCTACCTTCGGTTGGCCGCTGGTGGTCGCTGGGGTCGGGAAAGCGATCTACGACCTGCTCCTGCTGTCCATGTTCCGTCATGCACCGCCCACGGAGGACATGGCACCCTCGCCCGCAGGTCGCGAAGCCCAGATGTGATGTCGCGACATACGATGACCCGTCCAGGGGTCCGGCTCTATGGCCCGGCGACCGAGTCGCCGCTGTTCTAACGGCGGAATGCTGGTCTTCCCCCCCGCACCTGCGTGACGAGCCGACCGGTGTTGGTACCCAGGTGGCATGCTGCTACACCGCTCCGTGGATCCAGGGATCTCAACGGGCGCTCATTGCACGCCTGCCACAGGCGGGGAGACCTGACCGCGCCGCTTGATCTCTCCATGCCGGGGCCGGCAGATCCTTCCCGATCCGCCTCAGGCGCCCTCGTCGATCAGCCAGCGATCGCCCTCTCGAATGAAGACGAAGGTGGCAGTCTGGAGTCCCCCGGCGGTCAGTGGGGCGCCGGGATCGTGACTGTGGGCGCCGGGATCGTCAAGGGTGACTGCCGCACTGACGCGGCCATCGGGTAACACGCGGACATCATCAACGCCGGCCAGGGCGACCCAACCCGCAGCGGGTCGGGGCACCGGCGGCGTGGCGACCAACCGGACGAACGCATCCGACGGCCCGTTGGCGAAGGAAGGGCGAAGGCTGGCCTTGCTGAAGAGTGCCAGCCGGCGCAGGGGATCCTGGGCATTGGAGCATGCGATAAGTTGGCGAACCGTTTCTGTCACCCCCGTGACGACGGCCGGCTCAGCCGGAGTTCCCACCGGCGTCGCCAATCCACCGCTCGCGAGGGGAGCGCGGGGATGTCCCGATGCGCTCTCAGGGGTAGCAGCCAGGGCTTGAAGGGAGGCGATCGTCCGTGGCTCTACGGTGCACTGCTCTGGACCGGGCACGTCACGGGCCGCAGCGGCGGCGTCCTGGAGGGAGCGGAGGTAGTTGACCAGGTCCCAGGTCGTGTGGTCATCCAGTCTGTCCCGGAAGGGGGGCATCCCGGTCCCGTCCTTGCCGTTCCGGATCCAATCGTAGTAGTCGATGTCCTGATGCGTTTGGGAATGGGGGCTGGTGAGGTCGGCCGGCGGCGGTTGGAGACCTGCTCCACCAGGCCCGTCACCCTTTGCCCCAGGTCCATGACAGACGACGCAGTTGGCGGCGAACGCCACCGCCCCGCGGGTGATGGATGCCTCGTCACTGGCAACGGGATTGTCGCTGGAGACCTCGGCAGTGGCGGACGCGGGATCGACCCGTGCTTGGAGCAAGAGCACCACGCCAAGGACTAACGCCACCGCACTAAGCCCGGCACTTTCCCGCCGGAGAGGAGCGCTGTCCGAGATCGCGGCAAGGACCATCCCGGCGAGGCCGAGAACCAGGAGCAGCAGACCGGCGATGCCGGCGGCTCCGAAGTGCCAGGCTGGGCCAGGGATGTTAGTATCCGACGGCATCGTCCCGATGGTGAGGGTCTTGGTGGCGGTCCAATCCCCCGCCCCCGGTTGGCGCACGATCGCCGTCAACGTCCAGTCGCCAGCGATGCTCAGTTCGCTGCCGTGCCACTCGAAGCGGTTGCCTGTGGTGCGGTCGAGGGGAACCTCCTGCTCCCCCGTCTTCAGGCTCGGGAGCGAGATGCGCAAAAGCGCCTCGGCGTCCGGCGGGAGCGGGTCGCCACCAACGTCGAGTTGGAAGTGATTCATACCGGTCGTGCCCGGGGCGAGGGCGAGCGTCGCCATGCGTCCCGCCGCCGCCAACTCCAGCGTGGTCGCCGCAGCTCGATCAGTGATGACCTCCCGTGCGGGCGGCTGACCGATCAAACGCCCCACCACCAGCAGCACCAACACCACCAGCACCGCCTCGGTACCCACCACCAGAGCAAAGCGGCGGCTCCAGACGCGCGCGCCTGGGTCGTCCATCACACGCCGGATCCGGCGAGTTATCACAAGGAGGTTGACCGCGCCAAGTGCCAGCAGTGGCAGGAGTAGCAGTCCCTTCAGGATCAGTGTCCGACCATAGTCCGTGGTCCGTAGCGCTTCCAGATTGCCGACCTGGAGCCAGGCGCTATAGAGCCCTGTTAGGCCGAGGACTCCCCATGAGATCAGGGCCACGACGGAGAACCGTGGGAGTGCCCGGGCGAGCACGACCCGGCGGCCCATCGGGGTGAGATCCCGGAGCGTCGGCAGCAGGACACCGGCGAGCACGAACAACCCGCCAATCCAGAGCGAGGCGCCGAGGAGGTGGAGCACATCGAAGGCGACGGCCGCAGTGCGCCCGACCGGCTGAGCGGCGGCGTGGGAGATGAGACTGAACGGGACGGGAAGAGCGGCGGCAACTGCGAGTGCGACACCTGCGGCTAGGCGTCGACGGTGGGGCCACCACCAAGCGCAGGTCAGCAGCACGGCCGCGAATCCGAGAAAGAGGCCGATCCGGACCTGCCAGAGACGGCCATAGCGGGTGCCGGTCAGGGTATCAACGAGGGCGCGGGCAAAGCCGCTCCCATCCGTCGTGCCGGCCGCCTGCACAAGCAGGGCGAAGATGCTGCCGGCAATCGCCAGCAGCATCGCAATGGCTGCCAGGCGCTGCGCTCGCCGGGCGAGAGCCGGTCCGGCCTGCCAGGCGGGGGAGATGGCTGGACGGAGCACCAGCAACCAGATCGGCCAGACTGCCACCAGCGGAGCCAACCCTAGCAGCGCCACCCAGCGGGAGATCGCTCGCAGCCAACTTGGCGGACCGCTTGAGACGGTTCCGGTCGGGACCACGATCGTCCGCACGTCCGCCGCCGTGCCGATCGTGAAGGGGACGTAGCCCTGGGCAGTGTGGCCATCCGCGGTCGAGAGCGTGCGCCATAGCACCGAGTAGGTCCCGTTCGGCAGGCCGGCGGGCAGGTCCAGCACCATCGTGAAGTCGTCGTCGCCAGCCCGGCTGATGGCGGCCTGGACCAACGCTCCGTTCTGGTCATAGAGCTGAGCGCGACTGTAACTGCGCTCTAGCGGCTCGGTGAACCGGAGGGTCATCCCCGCCGGTGCCGTGGGCAGCACGGCGCTGGCGACAGGGTCGCTGCTCTTGAGAAAGGCGTGAGCGGTGGCGTGCCGCGGATTCCCGGCACACAGGACCGCGAGCAGGACAAGTGCAAGCACGGCGACAGGAGGTCGCCCAACAAGGCGCGCCCAGAGGGGAGTCTGGAACGCCCGGGATAAACGTCGAGCGGATCGCATCTGGCCAGATTGCATGGAGTATCCGTTTCGAGGTGGGCCTACGGCTCCACCGGCCAGTGGCCAGCACGCTGAGGGACATACGACGTGGCGACGACCGAGCTACAGACCTACCCAATCCCGCGCCGGTGTCCGTCTAAGGCTAGCCGAAACGGGAGTAGACCGAGATCCGTAGGATCCTCTGCTCGCGCGACCCAGAGAAGCGTCGTCCTGCGGGTGTACGTCTCTGGGGGCTGCTCGGTTGGCAAACCGTTGCGCCGAGAGAACCATCTGGTTCCGGATGATCTTGAGTAACCCTGCTGGCCGATCGACGGCGAACCGGCCCCGGGGTAGCTTTCCACCCCCCGGGGCCAAGATGACCTCTACGCGCGTACGCTGGTAGCCGCCATCCGACGGTGCGCGATCCTCCGCTGGGCCAGCCAGAACGTTCCAAACCCGGCGAGGCCAAGACCGAGGAGGCCGGCGGCCGCGGCCCCGCCGAGCCCACCGTCTCCACCACCGGCCTCAGTGACCGTACCCGCCATCGCGACGCTGCCATCCGTTCCTGCTGCCGGCTTCGGGAACTGGAGTGGTGCGGGATCCACGACCGGGGAGAACCCCTGCGGGGAAGAGGTGAAGGTCTCGTCGATGGCTGTGCCTTCGATGGAGCCGAAGATATGGAACGTGTAGTCACCGGGTGTGGTGGGGAAAAAGTGCGACTCGTAGGCTCCGAGGTCCCCGAAGGCTGGCTCCAGGGGCAGAGCCATCCGCTGGTCCCCGAAGATGACCTCGGCCTGCAATGTGTCGAAGAGCCCCACGACGGGCGTGCCCTCGGGCCCCGCAGATCCTTCCGCGCCGGGAGCGCCGACCTTGCTCACTCGCAGGTCCAGCCCATTCTTCTCACCTGCAAAGGCCGGCTCGTCCAGGAACCCGACGACCATGGAATACTGGCCGCCCGCAATTTCCCGCTGCTCGTGGGCGGAGGCCGCAAATGGGACCGCGAGGGTGATCAGGGTGACGATACCGCACGATGCAGCCAAACGGATCATCCGCTTCATGACGTTCTCCTCCAAGCCGCCCCATCCGGCGCGGCGACCGCTGCTTAATGCTGGTTCCCGTTAAAAAGAGGCGGCCCAGCGAGGGGGAGGATCAGTTGGCCGGCAGGTGAGCCCAACGAGACGACGAGCCATCTGGCCACTAACCGTCGGTCGGTGAAGCACGAGCAGCAGGGCAGCGGCCGCCACTACCGTGAGAGCCGCGGCTTTCTCGGCGAGCGTCGTCATTGCTGTCAGAGCGGGACCACCGGGGTCAGCCAATGCGACAACAGCTTGCGAGCCGCTGTTCGCCTTGCCTGATGCGTTCATGCTCAGGACGCGCTCGCCGGCGTGCGTGTCGTGATGCACGAGGCCGTGACCGCCGGGGTTCCAGAGCTGGAACAGCGCGTGGGGATGCGGCAGGGCGGCACCGCCCCGGTATTGAACGGGCATCGCGAGAAGGGCAATCACCGCCAACGCGTAGACCGTGCGGGGCCACCTGAACTGCACGGCGGTTAGCGACTGTCCCACGTTCTCCGCCTGCACCGTTCGATCGGCTGCTTGGCGTTATTCATCATGAGGCTATGGTAGCACGCGCATCGACGGTGACCGGAATTGACGGTCGCTGGGAGGTCAGGCTCAGAAACGCGCTAAGCCGAGATTAGGCCTGATCGCTCGATCGATCAGTCGGCGGAATGTAGCCAGCAGGCGGCGGTCGCCGGGAGAGCGCGAGGGCAAGCCCCCCCCCGAGAAGGCCGATTGCCCCGGCCGCGACAGCAAAGATGGCCAGGGTCCGTACGCGGCCGATCTCATCATCTGTCTCCGCAAACCGTGCGTTGACGTTCTCTCCTACGGGCACCGTGACCGGAAACTGGAACTCGGAGACCGGTCGCACCGATGGAAAGGTCTCCGGAGAAGAACCGAATGTTTCATCGACCGATGCACCATCGATGTCACCCGTGATGTGGAAGACATAGTCCCCGGGAGCAGTGGGGAAGAGGGTGGCACGGTAGGATCCAGCACGTCCCGCTGGTTGCAGGTCGAGTGGCAGTGTCGCCTCGTCGGTGCGAACCTCAACCTTGAGCGTCTCCTGGAGACCGCCAACGGGGACAGCCTCGGCCCTCGTCGCCGTCGGCTTGCCAGCCCGTGGTGTAGCGTCGTCAGGGACGTACTCGACGACTTGCAGCTCCAAGGCGTTCGGCTGGCCGACGTAGGGGGGTTCGGTGGCGAACCCGACCGTTAGGCGGTAGCGGTCGCCGAGAATTTCACGCTCTTCGTGCGCCTTTGCGCTGAACGGCAGCACAGTCAGTAACACCAGAAAGACGCTCGCGATCAAGCGGCTGGTCCGGTGCATTAGCGGCCTCCGCTCCGCCACGCTCATAGGCGGCAGGAACATTCTTCGTCGAGCGTCAAGGGTTTCGGCGCAGCAGCACTTCACGGAGATCATGGCGAGATGGTACACGCTGCGTGGCGATAACCATAAGCGCAGCGGTCGCTCTCCTAGAATACGTAGTGATCGGGGCACCGTGTCGACGCGCGAGCGATGGCGCAACAAAGGCGGCGCCGGGTGCATCCGGCGCCGCCTAAATCCAATCCCCCTACGATGGGGCGCTGACTTACGTGTGGATTTCCACCCGGGTGCCGATGGAGGCCCAGTTGTACACGGAACCCGCGAGTCCCATTGGCAGGTTGACGCACCCGTGGCTCATCGGGGTGCCGAAATTCTCGTGCCAGTAGGTGCCGTGGATCGCGTGACCGCGGTCGGTGAAGTACATCACCCAGGGGACATCCGGCACGTTGTAGGACTCGCCACCGATCACCCCGGCCATGGTCTGCGACTCGATCTTTGAGTTGACGAAATAGGTGCCCGGAGGTGTCTCAAACCCCGCTTTGCCGGTGCTGACGTACGTCTCCATCACCACCACGTCGCCCTGCCATGCCCGCATGTACTGGTTGGTCAGATCGACCTCAATCCAGCGCTCGGCGTTCGGGTCCGGCTGCCGCGGCGCTTCATCCCCGTCCGGGATTCCGTCTTGGTTGTCATCCTCATCGGCGTCCGGCTTGCCATCCTTATCTAGGTCGACCTTCGGCTCAGGCGTCGGCGGCGGGGGCGGGATAAAGAGATCCTCGCTGTAGGCCGGCACGTTGCCCTGCTCGACGGCACTCTGATCGAGGTCATAACGCTCGACGAGCATCTTCCCGACCGGCACCATG
>JAUJMG010000055.1 GCA_030446955.1 Thermomicrobiales bacterium | reverse complement strand
CGGACCTCGTCGATCGCCATGTTGTGGGTGATGCTCAGCAGCCAGGTAATGAAGGTGCCCCGGCTTGCCCGGAACGCGCTTCCTTGCTGCCAAGCGCGAAAGAACACCTCCTGCAAGAGTTCTTCCGCAAGCTGGGGATCTCCCAAGATCCGCAGCGCGAACGAGTAGACCACCCGGGAGTAGCGATCGTAGAGCACCTCCAGGGCGCGCGCGTCCCCCTCCGAGGCGCGGCCGATCAGTTCGGCATCGCCTTGCTCGGTAAAGGGTACGTCCTGGTCTCGCTCGGTCTCGATCTCGGCCCCGGCCACGACCTCCCGCCGATCTCAGACCGCGTGGCGCGGACCGAGATCGGCATCCGGAGGCCGGTCTCGATTAGGTATACGCCAACCGCGGCGCATCAGGATGTCTCCATCTTGCTGTCCCCGGCGCAGTGATCCCGGTGAGTGTCACCTCAAGGAGGTGACCTGGGATCTCAGTTCAGTCTACTCCAGGACACCCTACCGGCCATTGTGATCGGTTTGTGGCCAGGATGCAGCCCTGTGACCGCGCTCCCGCCCCTGCCCGGCTGGTTCACGATCGACTCCATCCTTCATGATCTACGGGCAGATCAGGTCGCGCCAGTTTGAGGGCCTCCCGAGCTTCCGCCACGGTGGCCAGCGAACCTGTTACGACCACAAGCCCCTCGGATCCAGCGGCGCTCAAGGCGTCGTGTAGCGCCTGGGCTACGGAGGGAGACGTCACGGCCAGGAGACCAGCTCTCGCCACACCCTCTGAGATTGCCTCCGGGGACGCGGCCCGGGGTCCGCGTGCCGCGGTGGCCACGATGTCCCGTGTTACTGGGGCCAAGACACGGACGATCGCTTCGACGTCCTTATCAGCCATGGCACCAAGCACGACGACGGCGCGGCGATCCGGGTATTCGGCGGCGACCGCCGCGCGGAGGGCGCGCGCGCTAGCGGGGGTGTGGGCTCCGTCCAGAACCACCTCGCTTGCACCGGCGCGGAGACGTTCAAACCGGCCCGGCCAGCGAGTAGCGGCGAGGCCGGATCGCACAGCCGTCTCAGGGGTGGGATAACCGGCCGTGCCCAGGAGCCAGGCCGCGGAGATCGCGAGCCCGGCATTCTCCATCTGGTAGTCGCCGGCCAGGCCGCTTTCGAGATCCTCGAACGTTCCCCAGGGCCCCTCCGCGGTGAAACGACGCCACGTCCCGTTCACTCGCCACTCCCTGCCCGCAGCGATAAGCGTGCTGCCTCGTTCCCGCGCAACGCTTTCCACGACCGCCATCGCCTCGGCCGGCAGGGATGCGACCGCGACGGGGCGGCCCCATTTGATGATACCGGCCTTGTTGGCGGCGATCTCCGCGAGCGTTTCACCGAGCACCGCGGTGTGCTCCAGGTCTAGGGCAGCGATCGCGGCGACGAGGGGCGTCACGACGTTCGTGGCATCCAGAGTTCCGCCGAGCCCCACCTCCACCACCGCGATGTCGCAGCGGGCGGCGGCCATGTGATCGAGCGCCATGGCCGTGGTTAGCTCAAACGCCGTCACCTCCCCTAGATCCGGCGTGTCGCGTTCGAGCGCCTCCGCCGCGTGGAGCGCGCGTCGGGTGAGCGCAGCAAAGGCAGGTTCGTCGATCGGTTGGTCGTCGATCGCGATCCGCTCCCGAAAGGTGTGAAGGTGGGGCGAGGTGGAGCGCCCGACTCGGTACCCGGCAGCGTGGAGGATGGAGGCAGCGAAGGCGCAGGCGGAGCCTTTGCCCTTGCTCCCGGCGACGTGGAGGATGCCGTAGCGGTCCTGCGGCCGCCCGAGGCGATCCAGCAAGGCGGACGTGCGCTGGAGGCCGCGCTTGGCGGCGTCGTCGCCCCAGAAGGGGTTGCTTACGTAGCCGCGGTCGTAGCCGGAGCGGTCCCAGATCGCCCGCAACGCGTCGCGGTAGGACCAGTGATTGGAAGAGGGCATAGGCGCCTGCCTGGGGTGGGAGCGGATCGAGCCACGGACAATCGTAGCCTCCTCCGAACTCGACGCGCAGCGAGCGATTGGTGCTTCGGGGGCCGTGGGTTCGTGAGCGATGGCAGCGCGGCGGATCTGCCAAGAGGATACTGGTGGGGTACCATCATCGCCGTCTGATGCATCGCCAGCCGGAGGAGCCAGCCATGGTCGTATCACCGTCCCTCACCACTCGCCGCGAGGATGTCGTCGATACCCTTCACGGGGTTGCCGTGCCGGATCCCTATCGGTGGCTGGAGGATGGGGAGAGCGACGAGGTCCGGGCCTGGACCGAGACCCAGAATGCGCGGACGGAGGAGGTCCTCGGGGCGGTGCCGGGGCGCGCGGCGCTGGAGGCGCGGCTGCGGGAGTTGTTTCTCGTCGGGACCGTCTCCTCGCCCTCGGTCCGCGGGACCCGGTGCTTCTATCTCAAGCGGACGGGCGCCCAGAACCAGCCGGTCCTCCACGTCCGGGATGGGCTGGAGGGCGAGGAGCGGACCTTGGTGGACCCGAACGCGATCAGCGCCGAGGGGCTGACGGCGCTGGACTGGTGGTACCCCTCGCCGGATGGCGGGCTCGTTGCTTATGGGACGTCGCAGAACGGGGACGAGTGGAGCACGCTGCGGGTCGTGGAGGTGGAGACGGGGCGCCACCGCGCGGATGTCATTGAGCGGACGCGGTACTGCAGCCTGGCCTGGCTGCCGGACGGAGACGCCTTTTTCTACACCCGCTACCCGGAGCCGGGCTCGGTCCCGGCGGGGGAGGAGCATTACCACAGCCACGCCTTCTTCCACCGGCTCGGGGACGACCCGGCGTCCGACCCGAAGGTCTTCGGCGAGGGCCGTTCGCCGCAGGACGTCATCTCCCTCACCCTCTCGGACGACGGACGCTGGCTGGTCGCAACTGCGATGCAGGGCTGGTCGCGGAGCGAGGTCTACGTCCGGGCGCTTGGGGACGGCGGCGACCAGGGGCCGTGGATCCCGGTCGTGGAGGGGGTGGAGGCGCTCTTCACCGACGCCCACGTGGTCGATGATCGCCTCCTGCTGCGGACGAACTTGGATGCGCCCAACTACAGGATCGTGACCGTTGAACTGGGCGATCGGGATGCCATCGGGGGTGGACCAGGAACCTGGACGACCCTAGTGCCCGAGCGACCCGAGCGGGTAATCGAGGACGTCATCGTTGCGGGCGCGGGTTTGGTGGTCCACGAGCGGGAATCGGTGGTGTCCCGGCTCCGGCGTTACGGTCTGGACGGGAGCGCGGCCGGGGATCTGGATCTGCCGGGGCTGGGGAGCGTGCAGGGAGCGGAGGGGGAACGGGGGAACCCGCTGCTGGCGGTCGGGTACACCGACTTCGTGATCCCCGCCTCGGTCTTCCTGTTCGACCTCGACTCGGGGGCGCGGCAAGGGCTGGCACCGCAGCCCCCGGCGCCGGGGTTCGACCCTGCTCAGATCGAGGTCCGGCAGGTCCACTACCCGTCCAAGGACGGCACCCGGATCCCGATGTTCCTGCTGCACCGGCGCGACATCGCCCGGGACGGGTCGAACCCGGTGCTGCTGACCGCGTACGGCGGCTTCAACATCAGCCTGGGATCAGGGTACCGGGCGGCGCTGCCCGCGTGGCTGGAGCGGGGCGGGGTCTTCGCGCTGCCGAACCTGCGGGGGGGTGGCGAGTTCGGCGAGGCCTGGCACCGGGCCGGGATGCGGGGGAACAAGCAGAACGTCTTCGACGACTTCATTGCCGCCGCCGAGTGGCTGGTGGCCGAGGGGTACACGGTGCCGGAGCGGCTCGGCATCTCCGGGGGGAGCAACGGCGGGCTGCTGGTGGGGGCGGCGCTGACGCAGCGGCCGGATCTGTTCCGGGCGGTCGTCTGCCAGGTGCCGCTGCTGGACATGGTTCGCTACCACCACTTCAGCATCGCCAAACTCTGGATTCCGGAGTACGGCTCGGCCGATGATCCGGAGGAGTTCGCCTGGCTGATGGCCTATTCGCCGTATCACCGGGTTGTGGACGGGACCGCCTACCCGGCGACCCTCATCACGACGGCAGAGCAGGACAGCCGCGTCGATCCCCTCCACGCTCGCAAGATGGCGGCGCTCCTGCAGCACGCCACGAGCGGGGGAGAGGATCGGCCGGTCCTGCTGCGGGCGGAGTCTCAGGCGGGCCACGGCATCGGCAAGCCCCTGGGCAAGCGGGTCGCCGAAGCAGCGGACGAGTGGGGATTCCTCGGCTGGCAACTCGGGGTGAACTGGGGTTGATGCCGCCGCCCTCCGACGGGTTGGCCTAACCCCGGGCGCGGGTGTCGCCGTGCCCGGAGGGGTTTTGGCGGGCTCATCCCACGAAGCCCGTGTTGGTCTCGACGTGGCGTGGCAGTCACGGACGACCGGGTGGTCAACCGGGTTCCGTGTCAGGCGGCGGCGATCGCTTCGCCCCTGGCCTCCACGAGGGAAGCGAAGCGCCAGCGCCCTTCGGTGCCTCCGAAGACGAGGTGGCGGCCGGCGAGGGCGGGGTCTGGCTCGGGGAAGTCGGACCGGAAGTGGGCGCCCCGGCTCTCCGCGCGAGTGGCGGCGGCGGCCGCGATGGCAGCACCGGCAAGCACCGCGTTGCGCAGCTCTCTTGTCCCCCGATCCCCGACCTGGGCAGGTGCTCCGCTATGTCCGCGATCTCCGCCTCGGCTGCGGCCAGGCCGTCCGCGTCGCAGACCACGGCGACGTGACGACTCATGGCGCGGCGGAGGCGGGACCAGAGGCCGGCACTGCGTGCCAAGTCGGGCAGCGGCGAGATGTGAATGGCAGCGCCGGCAGCTTCGTGGTCCGGTTGCGCTGAGGGCATCTGCACCACCTCCGGGAAGCCGCCTCCGCCGAGGCGGTCCGCAGCCTCGAGGCCGAAGATGAGCTCTTCCAGCAGCGAGTTGCTGGCGAGCCTGTTGGCGCCGTGAACGCCGGTGCAGGCTGCCTCGCCCAGGGCGAGCAGGCCCGGGAGGCTAGTTTCGCCGGCGGGTCTGGCCGCCGCGCCGCCCATGAATTAGTGGGCGGCGGGCGCGATCGGAATGAGGTCGGTGACGTGATCGAGGCCGCGCGCCGCCAATTCTCGGTCCATGGTCGGGAACCGGCGGTGCATCGACCTCCCGTCCAGGTGGCGGAGGTCCAACCAGACGTGGTCGGCCCGATCGGAGGCAATCTGCCCTTGGATGGCACGCGGGACCACGTCGCGCGGCGCGAGTTCGGCCTGTGGGTGGATACCGGCCGAATCCCGGCCGGGAGGCGGAGGGTGAACGCCAACCCGGCAACCCCGGCGCCGACGACCACGGCGTCGTACCGGCGGCTCGGCAGATTCTGGTCCGAGACCGGGTCGAGCCGCGCGACGGGCAGGGCAGGATCGAGGGGCAGCGGGAGAGCGCCGGGGGTGAACATGGGGTTAGTGTGTCACTGACACGAAGTCGAGGGGCGCGCTGTTCCGCGCGCGACGACCCTTCGGACCGGCCTTGTCTGGAGCGCGGTCGCTCAGAGGCGGACGAAGCCGCGGTCGGTGACGCGGGCGGCGGGGATGACCGAGAGGGCCATGAAGGCCAGGAGGCCGAACGGCGAGGGGAGCCTGCTGCCGAGGCCGCGGGCGGCGGTTTCCAGGGCGTCGTAGGCGGCGGCGACCTCCGGGAGCGGGCGGTCGGAGAGGATGCCGGCGATGGGCAGCGGTAGGTGGCCGAGAACCCGGCCGTCGGCCACCGCGGCCAGGCCGCCCTGGCTCTCGGCCACGGTGGCAATCGCGGCGAGCAGGTCGGCGTCGTCGGCGCCGACGGCGACGATGTTGTGAGCGTCGTGGGCGATGGTGCTGGCGAGCGCTCCGCGCCGGAGGCCGAAGCCGCGGACGTAGCCGACGCCGACGCGGCCCGTGGCGTGGTGACGCTCCACGCAGACGAGTTTGAGCAGGTCCCGCTCCGGTTCCGGTGCCGAGACCGCCCAGCCATCCCGGACGACTGGTTCGACCTCCACGGCGCGGGTCACGATCTGGCCGGGGATGGCCTCCACGGCGACGCGGGCGTCTTCCGGGGCAAGCCGGAGGTCCGCGAGGCGAAGGGGAGCGAGCCGGACGCTGTCCCGCAACGTGCCGGGGATGGCCGGGATCGCGGGCGTTGGAGCAAGCAGTTGGCCGTCCCGGGCGACGACGGCGCCCTCGTAGAGGGTGAGCCCGACCGCGACGCGGGGGAGGTCGTCCAGGACGACGAGGTTGGCGCGGTAGCCGGGCGCGACGGCGCCGATGCCTTCCAGACGCCAGTAGTCGGCGGGGTTCCAGGTCGCCATTCGGACGGCACGGATGGGGTCGAGCCCGGCGGCGATGGCCCGGCGGAGGATGGCGTCGACGTGGCCGTCGTGGAGGAGGGTATGGCAGTCCCGGTCGTCGGAGGCGAAGCAGCAGCGGGCGTAGGTGCGGTCGGTGACGAGGGGCAGGAGATCGAGCAGGTTGTGCTCCGACGATCCCTCCCGGATCATCACCATCAGCCCGGCGCGCAGCTTCTCCCGCGCCTCCTCCAGGTGGGTCGACTCGTGGTCGGAGCCGACCCCAGATCCGGCATAGGCTTGGAGGGTCGCCCCGCGCAATCCCGGCGCGTGGCCGTCCCGTTGGCGGCCCTCGGAGACCGCGATTTTCTCCGCGATTCCCGCGTCGCCGGCAAGGACGCCGGGAAAGCTCATCAATTCACCCAGACCGACGGTCTCCGGCCAGGCAAGAGCCTCGGCGATCTCGCCGACGCCGAACTCGGCGCCTGGGCTTTCGTGGTCGCTGGCAGGGACGCAGGAGGGCACGGTGAAGGCGACCCGCAGCGGGAGGTCCGCCGCCGCGGCGCGGATCGCCGCGATGCCGGGGAGACCGGCGACGTTGGCGATCTCGTGCGGGTCGGTGACGACGGCACCGGTGCCGCGGGGAACGACCGCGCGGGCGAACTCGGTGACCCAGACCAGCGCGCTCTCCAGGTGAACGTGGGCGTCCACGAAGGAAGGGGCGACGACCCGGCCGGCAACGTCGATCCGGTCGCGGGTCAGGGGATAGCTGCCGACGCCCGCGATGCGTCCGTCGACGATGGCCACGTCCCCGCACACCAACTCGCCGCCGAAGACGTCGACCACGTCGCCGCCGGCAAGCACCAGATCCGCTGGCTCGGTCCCCTGGGCGACCGCGATCCGGCGGCGCCAGCGGTCCGCGTGCGCGTCGCGGCTCGCCTCGTCTGTGACGGATGCGGCAGCAAGCGACATCACTCGGCCGGGTTCGGTGTCCAGGTGGATCTGGTGCAGATGGGTGCCGTGGTTCCGTGGGGCGCGGAGAGACGATCGACGAGGTTGAGGAAGTTGTCCAGGTCGAATGGCTTGAAGAGCGGGACGACCCGTGCCGGGAGGGTGTCTAAATCAATCTCGCGCGGGGAGAGCGCTGTGCAGAGGACGACGGGAATTTGAGCCACTTCGGGGGTGCCAGTGAGCTGGGTGAGAACCTCACTGCCGTGAAGATAGGGCAGGAGGTAGTCGAGCACGATCAGGTCTGGGCGGGCGGTCAGCGCGGCGGTCAGCGCCTCGCGGCCGTCAGACACGGGCCAGGCAACGTGATCCGCGTCCTCGAGCGCCATCACCATCAGGTCCCGGACGGCGTTATCGTCCTCGACCAGGAGCACTCGAGCCATACGGGGACTCTCCGCGCTTCCGAGGCTATCCCACCCGGAGCCGTTCCGGACGAGGCGATGCGGTCTCCGCCTTTGCTTCCCCCGCTGCTAGCCTGGTGTGACACCTTCGGCCACCTTCGCGAAGCGGGGTGCCTAGGGTAGTCCCCTCAGACGGGAAGCAATTCGGATTGGATGTCTCGAAGTGTATGCGACCTTGCCAGTCAAGGGAAGATGTCAGCGCGCATTCAGTCGTCCACGCACCGGATGGTCAGATTCCACGGGATTCGCCTGGGCCCAGTTGCCTGGCGAATCCCGCCTCCGCGAAGCAGCCCGCCCATTGGAGTGGCTTGGACCGGGCAGTTCAAGCCCCGGATGGAAGAAGGGGGGGTGGCAGAGGAGGCGTGACGCGGCTGGGGTCTATCGAGAGGTGAGTGGTCACCCTTCCTGCGGTGATCGCTTACGAGGCGACACGCGACTCCACGAAGCCGAGCAACTCTTCCAGTTCTGGAAGCCGCTCGCGGACGAAGGCGCCGATGGTGGCGCTTCGGGTGAAGGGCAGCTCGTAGCGCAGGCCGACCGCAATGCCCTGGTCGATCTCGTCCCAGGTCGCAGTTTGATGTGGTTCCAGGAGCCCCCGAGCGATGTTGGGGATGGTCATCCGCGCTAGCCGCTCCAGTGCCCGGCGGCGGAACGGATTCTCTTCCTCGGCATAGAGGCCGGGGGAGGAGGCCCACAGTTCCACCTCGAACCCGTCGGGGCCGACGCGGACGTCAATCCGCCCCGCCTCGTTATCCGCCGCGATCGTCCAGCGGTTGGCATCGTCGAGAGTGCCGTAGGCGTAGAAGCCGGCGGCGGTGAGGGATACCTGGACGGGTTCCAGAGCACGGCGAGCCACCGCGAGCGGCGCTCCGGGGCCATCACCTTCGCCAGTCGGGAGTCCGTCAATCCGGTCCTCGGTGGTGTCTCTCCGTCCGATCCCCGAGGCGAGGTAGCGTTCCAGACCCCGGAAGACGCCAGGGTCCTGCCGCGCGGCGGGGATGTCCTCACTGCTGGGCGGTGCATCGACAAGGTCAGGTCGCTGGTCGTCGGCTTTGTCGTCTAGTCTCCCGTCTGCCATCTCGCCTCGTCCGCCTGCATGCTCAACATCGTCACCGGGCTTTTCTCCGAGTTCAGTCGATCCGTTCACCCTTGCAGCCGCCGTGCCAGCATCCTGGCTAGCCGAGGAGAGGAGGAGCCAGGAGGGAGGGGAAGATAGGGCTCAGGATGGAGCCGGGACACCGAACTAGAGGATGGCCCGCTCGGTGGTTTTCGGAGGGGTGCGGGCGGCGAATCGACCCGGTCGGAACGAATTCTCCTCGTCGAGCACCCTGCCGGCGAGAAGATCCGCGAGAAGACGAGCACCGGCGGGGCTGCCCATGATCCCGTGCCCGCTGTAGCCGGTATGGAGCCAGAGGCCCTCCGTCTCGGCGGCGGGGCCGATAAGGAGTTTGTGGTCCGGGGTGATGGTGTATTGACCGGCCGTGAGAGCGAGATCCTCCGCTTTCAGGTCCGAGCCGAGGTCTCGCCAGAACGGCGTCAGGCGCCCGACCCCGTCTGGATCCCGAAGGATCAGATCCGGGAATGCCGGGTCCGGTGGGACGGGGTGAAGGGGAGGCGAAGCCGGTTCCGGTCTCGCCCAGGCGAGAAGAGCGCCGCCCTGGTGGGGACGCCAGTGCGCCCCGGTATCGGCATCGATGGTCATGGGCGCGTCCGGGGGAATATCGGGGCGGGGAGCGACGACCAGGCGGTTGCGGCGCAACAGCGTGATCGGCAGCTTCTCGCCGGCCAGCGTCCCCGTGAATGGACCAGTGGCGAGGACCACGTGTTCGGTGGCAATGCGGCCCCGGGAGGTGCGCACCCCGCTGACCCGACCACGGTCCCGCTCGATCGTCAGTACCTCCGTCCCGAGCAGGAGGGAAGCGGCCGAGGCGCGGGCGAAGCACTCCGTGGCCCGGCAGCCGTCGAGCCAACCGTCGGCGGCACGGTAGGTGGCGGCGGTGATCTTGGACGCAAGCCATGGGAATTGGGCGCGGGCCTCATCGCCATCTAGGCAGACCACGTCCTCCAAGCCGAGAGCGTGTTGAGCCGCGACGCGGGCGGCGAAGGTGGCTGGCGCATCCGGATGGGTGGACGCGAAGAGGTAGCCCTGGCGGATGAACCTGATGTCGGCCTCGGCGGCCGGCAGGCCTAGCATCTCGGAAAAGCGGTCAAAGACGCGCAGGCTTTCCAGCATCATCGCAATGTTCTCAGGTTCGGTGAACTGAGCCCGGACGCTATGGGCGGATGCGGCGGTGGTAGCCGTGCCGAGGGCGGGGGCGCGCTCGACAAGGACGGGATGGAGTCCTGCCTGCCTTAGGAAGAACGCGCTCGCCGCACCGACGATCCCACCACCGATGACAACGATATCGGCATGGCGTGGAGCATCGATGACACCTAACTGGCTTGGGTTCGGAGTGCACCCTATCACGGTATGGATCCATCCCTCCGTGCGAGTGGTCGCTTCGCCGGGAAATAGGCGGATTTTACCGAATGACTCGGTAGAGGTTGTCAATCGAACGTCGGCTTGACGATGTGGATTGCTGGCTCGTCCCGCGTCCTCTTCCTTTTCTGCGGCATTCTTGCTGCATCGGCATGGCGGGATGTTTGACAGGCTGGAAAGGCTCCGCTATGCTCCCGCGCCAGCGTCAGTAGGCCATTGGACAAGGAGAATGAGCGGTCGGTTGGTCGCCCAGCGTATCCGTCGAGCGTAGAGGTGCTCGTCGAGTGACGTGGGCCGTCTGGGATTGGTCCTTCTGATCGAAGGGTGGCCACGTGCGGCCACTCAAGATGACCGGCGGCGTAGCCGGCGACGTATGGATGGAGGAGAACCTGTGGGAGACCAACGACTCAATGAACTCGTCGAGCAGTTGCGTGGTGGGCGGATTGACCGCCGGACGTTTCTCGCACGGGCGGTTGCCGCTGGTGTGTCAGCGGGCGCGATCGGCGCGGCCCTGACCCGAGGGCAGTTGGCGAGCGCGCAGGATAGCACCCCGAGCCCTACGGCAGGCACCTTAATCGGTAATCCGGCCATCCAGCATTCGACGGACACCAGCAAGGGTACGATTAAGCTCTACTCATCTTGGCCCATGATCGCGGCCTCCGAGCAGATCGGCGGCGACTCTCGCGAGGCAGTCGCCCTGGCACTTGAGGACTTCGGCAACGCGGCAGGCGGTTTTGCGCTCGTGTACGAGGCGCTCGACGACGCCGTCCCCTCGACTGGTTCGTGGGACCCTGGCAAAGAATCCGAGAATGCGAACCTCGTTATCAACGACGCGGACGCGATGGTCTACATCGCCACCTACAACTCCGGGGCCGCGCAAGTCTCCATCCCGATTCTCAACGCGGCGAACCCCCCGATGGCAATGATCTCACCCGCCAACACCTATCCCGGCCTCACCAAGTCGACCGAGGCAACGGAGCAGGGTGAGCCGGATATTTACTACCCGAGCGGGGTCCGGAACTACATGCGCGTCTGCCCGACGGACGATGTTCAGGGTGCTGCCGCCGCAAACTGGGCGTTCAATACGCTTGGCGCGAAGTCGGCGTATGTCCTTCACGACAACCAGCTCTATGGTCGCGGCGTGGCCCAGTCGTTCCGGGATGCCTTCGCGGCGATGGGCGGCGAGGTGATGGGTTTCGAGGGTTACGACGTGAACGCGCCGGATTACCAGGCGCTCATGACGTCGATCGCCGACACCGGCGCGGAGGTGCTCTACCTCGGCGCGATCGTTAACCTCAACGCTGGGAAGGTGCTTGCGGACATGCGTTCCGTGATGCCGCCGGACCAGGTGACGTTCATTGGCGTCGACGGTCTCTTCAATCAGGCGTTCATTGATGCCGCCGGCGACGCGGCCGAGGGTGCCTACGTCACCTTCAGTGGCCTGCCCCCGGCCGAGCTCCAGGGCCCGGGCGACCTCTGGTACAACAAGATGGTCGAGCGGCTCGGCCGCGAACCGGATGCCTACGCTGCCTATGCTTACGAGGCGGCGGTGGTCGCCATCCAAGCGATCGATCAGGTGGGCAACAAGGATCGGGCCGCGATTCGCGAGGCGATGATAAACACCGACGGCTTTGTTGGCCTGCTCGGAACGTGGGGCTTCGACGAGAACGGCGATCGCTCGAGCGCAACCATCGGGCTCAATATCGTGCGAGACGGCGCATTCACGTTCGAGGAAGAGATCGTTCCGGCGTCCTAAGGGTGGTCGCTAGGGAAGCGGGCCGGGGAGAATCCGGCCCACTTCCCTACGTTGCTATTGTCATGACTTGCCACGAGCTGGGTACCGGCCGGCTTCCCTGCCGCATGGCTCCGGCCACCGCTGACCCGATCCCTGGGGGACGGAATGGAGTTCAACGGGACGCTCTTCGTCCAGTACCTCATCATTGGCATTGCGACCGGAGCCCTCATCGCTCTGATCGCTCTTGGCTATACGCTTGTCTACGGAATCATCGAGCTCATCAACTTCGCTCATGGCGAGGTGATGATGATGGGCGCATTTTTCTCTATCTCATTGATCGCGCTTTCGGGCGTGAGCGCGGATTCGGCAGGCGCCGCGATCATCGGGATGCTTCTTCTCACCTTGGTCCTCGCAATGGCGTTCAGCGCCTTACTGAATTTCGCCATCGACCGGATCGCTTACAAGCCTCTCCGGAACGCGCCCCGCCTAGCACCGCTGATCGCCGCGATCGGAATGAGCTTTATTCTCCAGAACATCGGCATTTACTGGCAAGGTTCGAACCCCGTGCGGCCCCCGTCCATCATTCCCTTGGAGTACCGGAGCTACAACATCCTCAACGAGTGGTTCGCGCTGGACACCACGATCCGATTCCGTCTGCTGGACCTGTTCGTTCTGGTCACCACTATTCCGCTCCTGATTGGCCTCACCTGGTTCGTTTATCGAACCCGGATCGGTACCGCGATGCGGGCGACGGCACAGGATCGTGAGGCTGCCGCGCTGATGGGTATCGACGTCAACCGGACGATCGGGACCGCGTTTCTGCTAGGTGGGGGGCTCGCGGGTGCCGCGGGTCTCATCGCGCTCTATTACAACGACAACGGATGGTACCGGATGGGCTTTCGCTATGGATTGTTTGCCTTTACCGCTGCCGTCCTAGGCGGGATTGGCAATCTCACTGGGGCCGTGGTCGGCTCCCTCTGTATCGGCTTAATCTGGTCGATGAGCGACGGGTTCATGAAGCAATACGTGTCGGGCTGGGGCGCCCAATGGACGCCCTCGGTGATCTTCGGGGTACTTGTACTCGTCATGGTGTTCCGACCTTCCGGTCTGCTCGGCGAGCAAACCGTGGACAAGGTGTAGGCGGGAGGCGCCGATGGCCGCGACGCTCGCCGCCGAAACTCACGACTCGCGCGAGGCGTCCCATTGGGATCGCCGTCAGGTGACCTGGTTTGTAGTCGCCATTGCGCTCTTCACGATCTATCCGTTCGTTGATCGGGCGCTGGGCATCAACCGCCTCGGGTCGTGGTTGCCCATCTTCGTGACCATCATCCTCGCGATGGGGTTGAACATCGTTGTTGGCTACGCGGGGTTGCTTGACCTCGGCTACGCGGCATTCTTTGCGATTGGTGCCTACACCAACGCGATCCTGACATCGCCGCGCAGTGGTTTAGTTCAGAACGGCTACATCCCCGAGTTCTTGCAGCACTTCTGGCCAGCTATGGCCATCTCCTGGGTTGTGGCGGCGATCTTCGGCGTGTTCCTGGGAGCGCCGACCCTGCGACTCCGTGGTGATTATTTGGCGATCGTGACGCTTGGGTTCGGCGAGATCGTCCCCAACGTCGTTGTCAACACACCAGCAGTCACGGGCGGTCCGCTTGGATTGAATCCGATCTCTGCGCCGCCGCCGATTCCTCTCCCGGGCGGATACGACATCAGGTTCGGTGCCAGCAACCAGATTGCCTGGTACTTCCTGATGTTCGCAGTCGGCCTCTTCTCCCTTTTCCTGATCAACCGGCTGCATGACTCTCGGCTCGGCCGTTCCTGGATGGCGGTTCGGGAGGATGAGATCGCCGCGGCCAGCATGGGGATCAATCTCGTCAAGACGAAGTTGCTCGCCTTTGCGCTTGGGGCGTCTTTCTCTGGATTTGCCGGGTCGGTCTATGCGGCGGCGTTCCAGTACGTGAACCCCAGCCAGTTTGAGTTCACGGTCTCTATTTCCGTCCTCTCCATGGTGATTCTCGGCGGTCTGGGCAACATCTACGGAGTCATTTTCGGCGGTTTGATCATCGCCAGCTTCGACCGCATTCTGGCGGAGGAACTCAACGGTCCGATGCATTGGCTCGGTCGGCAGACGGACATTGCCTTCTTAGAGAAGCACGATCTCAATTCGGATCGCTTGCTCGTCTTTGGATTGGCGCTGGTGGTGATGATGCTGGTGCGACCAGGCGGGCTCTTCCCAAATGCGCGACGGGAGGCGGAGCTCACGGAGGAGAGTGAGGAAGTCACCGTCAGGCAAGATCAGCAGCTCTACGACATCCGGCACGAAAACGAGCCGGCCGTGGGGGAGCGGGCATGAGCGACACACGGTTTGCTCCTGTCGCCGAGCCGAATGGGCAGCTCCCCGCTCGGCCACAGGGAGGAGACACGGTCCTGAGCGCCATTGGGGTGACCAAGCGCTTTGGGGGGCTGGTGGCCGTTGACGGTGTCGACTTGACGATTCCGCGCGGAACCATTGCGGCGGTGATCGGACCGAACGGTGCCGGCAAGACGACCTTTTTCAACATCATCGCTGGCATCTACAAGCCTTCGGCAGGGGAGATTCGTTTCGAGGGGCAACCCATTTTCACGAGTGAAGGGTTCGGGGGAAGGGCGCTTCGCCCGGATCAAGTTACCGCCAACGGCATCGCCCGAACGTTCCAAAATATTCGACTCTTCGCCAACATGACGGTGCTTGAAAATGTACTGATCGGTATGCACTGCCGCCTACGTTCCGGGCCGGTCGGTGCCATCCTTCGCCTGCCATCGGTGAAGCTGGAGGAGCGCCAGGCCCGTGCGAGGGGCCGTGAACTGCTTGCCTACGTCGGCTTAGCTGGAAAGGGCGAGCAGACAGCGAAGAACCTGAGCTACGGCGACCAGCGACGATTGGAGATCGCGCGGGCATTGGCGAGCAACCCGAAGCTGCTCTTGCTAGATGAGCCCACGGCGGGGATGAACCCGCAAGAAACGGCTCAGTTGACGGGGTTGATCGACCGGATGCGACGGGAGTTGAATCTGACGATCCTGCTGATCGAGCATGACATGAAGGTGGTAATGGGCATCTCCGATCAGGTCGCGGTGCTCGACCACGGAGTCAAGATCGCGGACGGTTCCCCCACTGAAGTCCAGCGCAACCCCCAGGTCATCGAGGCGTACCTCGGGCGCGGTGCAGCGGAGCAAACAGTTGATGAGCGCGTGGACCAGACGGCGTCAACGATCGCCAGTAAGTCGACAATCGAGCACTGACGGCCAATAGTTGAAAGCTGAGAGATTGCTTGATGACCATGCTAGAACTCCGTGATGTGCATAGTTTCTACGGACACATCCACGCGCTGAAGGGGATCTCGATCAACGTCGATCGCGGCGAGATCGTGACGCTCATCGGCTCAAATGGCGCCGGCAAAAGCACCACCTTGAAGACCATTTCCGGTCTGTTGAGCCCAAAGAACGGCGAAGTTCTTCTCGATGGGAAGTCGATCAACGGGGTTCCAGCCCACAAAGTTGCAGCCCTCGGTGTCGCCCAATCCCCGGAAGGTCGGCGCGTCTTTCCCCGGATGACGGTGGTTGAAAACCTGAACATGGGCGCGTTTAGCCGGGGTAAGCCGGATCCGGCCGACTTGGCTCGCGTCTACGACCTCTTCCCGCGGCTCAAGGAGCGCTCGAGCCAGAAGGCGGGAACACTTTCCGGGGGCGAGCAGCAGATGCTCGCCATTGGGCGAGCCCTCATGGCGCGGCCGACGGTGCTGCTCCTTGATGAGCCCTCTATGGGATTGGCGCCGATCCTGGTTGAGACGATCTTCGGTGTGGTGAAGGACATCAACGCGCAGGGCACGACCGTGCTACTGGTGGAGCAAAACGCACTGATGGCCTTGGCGATCGCCCATCGCGGGTACGTGCTCCAGACCGGCCAGATCGTCCTCGCTGACACGGGCCAGGCCCTGCTCAAGAACGAGACCGTCCGCAAGGCTTACCTCGGCGAAGAGTAAGCAGCGGAGCGCGGGTTTGAGCGGGTGAGTCGTTGCCCCTCTGGTGTTGGGCGGGGCTGATTCTCTCTGGTTGCTCGCCCGAAAGGCAGGACGGGCACTCCCAGCCCGGATGCCGGTGCTATCATCGCCTGCCCACCTCGGCCGGCCATTGCCGGTCAGCTATCCCCTTGTGCGGCAGCCGTTCCCGCCCTGCCGTTGTCCAGATCGATGAGGAGGCCGTTCCGTGACCGAATCTCGAAGCGCGTCGGCCGTCATCCCTCACCTCTCGCCACCGTCGCTCATCAAGCGGGCGGGGTGGCAGGACAGCGAGGAGCTGCGGGTTAACAACTGGCTGACGCCATGGGACGGCACGGAGATCATCGACGCCGGGATGATCGG
>JAUJMG010000335.1 GCA_030446955.1 Thermomicrobiales bacterium | reverse complement strand
ACGCGGTGGCGTATGACAACTCGAACTACGGCGCTACTGGCTGCGGTGACGTCGAGGACTATACGTACTCCTGGTACTGTCTCGCGGACGACACGGTCTACGTGAACATCGATCAGGTGCAGCAGCTACGCAGGCAGGAAGGTGACCTCTTCGCGGCCGTGCTTGGTGTTGGGCAGCCGATGAGCCTCGCCGTCTTGGACCGCGTCGGCGGCTTAAGCTTCGACCGTAGTGGCGCTGTTGATCGTTACAGCCAGGAGGCTGCGGCCTGCTTGAGTGGTGTCTGGACGGCTGAGCTCTGGTACGAGGACATCATTACTGAGGAAGATGTCCTGTCGGCTGCTCGTGGTCTCGCGACCGTCGGGCGAACCCTCCCGGAGGCCTACCTCTTCGGCTACGACACGGAGGATCCCCAGTCCTGCCTGGATGTGATGCTCGCCGTGTAGCTTCAAGTTCTCGGGAGGAAGGGGCGGAGCGCACAGCTCCGCCCCTTTTCCCATCTGGCATCACGGGGGTCGCCAACTAGGGCTTTGTTGGATCGCGTTGGCTTGAGACGAGTTGTCGATCGACGGCCTGTCCTGGAAGGAGGATCACCTCTGGAGGCAGGCAGTCCCCGTGGGAATCGTGTACCGCCGAATCCTGAACAGGTCGGACGTGACTTTGGACAGGGAGTCGGCGACCTCATTCGGGATCCGTTGTCTCTGCCACGGGTGGAGTGAGCAGCTTTTGATTCGGTCCGATACACCGTTGACGCTTCGGCGTCGGAACGTCATCATGCACCCGCCGGCTCGCTTCGTCGAACAGGATATCTGCTGCAGCGCCCCTGAGTGGGTTGATGATATGTCTATGGCGGAGCACACCCTGAATGGGCGAACGCCCGAGATGCGACCTTCGTGCTGAAAGTCGCGAGCCTGCTTCCCTGCGGATGAGCAGGGACTACCCTTGCAGCCTTGCGTACGGTCAGGGGACACAACCACGAAGGCCCGTTGGTCGTACTCTATTGCGGCGGCTTTTGCTCAAGGTCCTGTGATGGTGATGACGGGTACCTAGTGCCACAACGGTTCAGTCGCGGTTCGATCGCACACCGAGTATCGATTGGCACGCGAGGCAGCGGAAGCTGGCCCAACAGGCTCTGGCGACGATCAGCCCAGGATGCGGAGGGACTTGATGGAGCGTGAAGTCAGCGGGATTCGCAAGCTGAGCCGGCGCCGGTTGATCCAAAGCGCTGCGGCGGCGGGTGCCCTTGGCAGCCTCACTGCCCTTCCTGTAGGCGCTGAACCGTCGCACTCCCACCAGATCAGGACGTCAAAGCGCGCGCAGGGTGGGAAGATCCGGTTCGCCCTCACTACGGACGACCTACCACGAGTCCAACCCTTGCTCGATCAGTATGCCGGCGAGACAGGCGTCGCGGTCGAGCCTATAGCGTTTCCGTATGCCGAGCTTTATGAGGACCTGAACATTAATGTGACCCTTGGAACGTGCGCCTACGACGTCGTCAGCCTGGACGATCCGTGGATGCCGCTCTTTGCTGGCCAGCATTTCCTGACCAACCTGGAGGATCTCGCTGCCCGAGAGGGTATGAGCTTCGATCGGGCCGACTTCGTGCCAGCCTTTATCTCTCTCGGCACGGACTCGCCCGCGCTGGGGCTGCAGGCCATCCCCTGGATTGGCAACGTGCAAGTCTACGCTTGGCGCCAAGACGTGATGCAGGAGTTGGGGCGCGATCGGCCGCGCACGTGGGATGACGTGATAGCGGTGGCGACGGAGGTTCAAGCCGCGAGGCCGGGCGGGGACCTGTTCGGCATCGGGATCCGAGGCCAGCCGGGCAACTCGGCTGCGACAACATTTCTTCCCATCCTGCGGGGTCATGGGGCCGATGTCTTTGATTCTCGCTGGGAGCCCCAACTCGAGACCGATCAGGCGAAGGCGGCTATGCGGACGTTGATCGCCCTCGCGCAGCTCGCGCCGCCGGGGGTGGAAAAGATCGGGCACGAGGAGTTGGGTCAGGAGCTTTACACCGGCCGGATCGCTCAGGCCGCCGACATCTGGCCGAACCAGATGCTCCAGGTCTACGATCCGGCGCGCTCAACCGTCACGGGCAAAGTGGCCATCGGTGGCCAGCCAGCTCAACCTGGTATCCAACCGGCGAGCATGACCGGCAACTGGCTGCTCGGTATCCCAGTGGAGTGCAGTGCGAATGCTCGGGAGGCGCTGGCTTTTGCCCTGTGGCTGACCGCGCCGCAGCAACAGAAGCGCCTGCTGCTTGAGCGCGGCCTGCCGCCTACCCGGCTCAGCGTGTTTGCTGATCCGGAGGCTGTGGAGAAACTTCCGTTTTTGCCGGGGCTCGTGGAAGCAGCGATGAACGCGGCGCCGCGCCCGCGCACGATCCACTACCCAGCCGTCGAGGACATCCTTGGACGGTGGGTGGCACAGGCGATCGGCGCTAGAGTCAGTGGCGAGGAGGCACTGAGCCAGGCGAACCGGGAGATTCGCGGCTTGATGGTCCGCGAGGGCGTCCTCCAGGAGTAGAGATCCCCCGGACCGCTGTAGTCAGGTAGGGTAGTGATCAAGCCTGCTCCTCCCGATCAGCGGTAGCCGGTGCAGGGGCGCGGCGGGGTCGAAGCGATCGGTGGAAGTCGGCCATGGACGGACCAAGTTGTTCCCCGACCGCGTCCATGGTGACCAGCGTAGTGCCTGGTTTGCCCACGTCGGCCCGGGCCGAGACTTCGCCGGTGACACGCGGGAGCCGGCCTTCGGCCTTCCCCATGACGAACACCTGATTCGGGCGTCCCGTTCGGCCGGCCCGATAGCCGCGTTCCGTGAAGAAGGCAATGGCACGATCGAGCACTTCTGCGGCCGGCAGGCGGCTGACCGCTTTTTTTTGATAGGCGGTGCGCTTGAGTTCTTCGTTGTAGGCATCCATAAACCGATTCCCGTCGCTCCCGCCGGATCGCTCTCTCCTAGCCTACCCTAACAAATCGCTGGCGAGCCTCCCTCGCCCGAGAGCCAACGTCGTCCTGGCGGCTGACGGGGTGAGCATGTCAGAGCGTGAGCGAGGCCCCAGGGGCAAGGACCTGGCACGTGGCGTCGGTTTGCTCTTCCACCATCTGCTTGAACGCATCGGGATCCTGCCGGATCGGCGGGAAGGTGTTGTAGTGACAGGGCACGACCGTGGGCGCCTTCAGGAGGCGGACCGCCTTGACGGCGTCGGCAGGACCCATAGTGAAGTGATCGCCGATGGGCAGGACTGCGACATCCAACCCCTCCTCGCCCACGAGCGTCATATCCCCGAAGAGACAGGTGTCACCGGCGAAGTAGATGGTCTTCCCGCCAAAGCGGACGACGAGTCCCGCGGGAACCCCGGGGGCGACGAAGTTCTCCCCTGAGGAGTAGGAGGAGGTGTGCCAGGCCGGAACCAGCTTCACGGTTCCACCCTCGAACGCGACGGTGCCGCCATGGTTGGCGGGCGTGGCGTTCTCCACCCCCTGCTGGCTGAGCCAGGTGCCCAACTCGTACGTGGCGATCACCTTCGCCCCGGTCCGCTTGGCTATCGAGACTGTGTCTCCCACGTGATCGTTGTGAGCGTGGGTGAGGAGGATCGTTTCCGGGTTGATCGTGTCGGCCGACCGGGCCGCGGTCGAATTGCCGGTCAGGAACGGATCAATCGCGACGGTCTTGCCGTCGGCTTCAAGCAAGAAGGCCGAGTGGCCAAGGTATGTCAGTTCCATCTGATCCTCCTTCTGATGGACGATGGATGCTCTCGCCCCTCCTGATGGCGAGGAGCCCCGCCGTGTCTATGATCGAATCCCCTCTGGACCCTTGCGGCGAGCGTGGAGCAGATGCGTGGTAGTGAGCAGGGCCGTTCCGACTCGTCTCACGCCTCGTGCACGATCTTGCCGTCGATCACCGTCATCTCCGCGTGCAGGGTGTGAAGCTCTTCCGGCGGAATCCGGCGGGGATCGCGGTCGAGGACCACGAGATCAGCGAGCATCCCGGGCGCAATAGAACCCTTGGTGTGCTCCTCGAAGGAGCCGTAGGCCCCGTTGCGCGTGAACATCCGGATCGCTTCCTCCACCGTCACCTTCTGGTCCGGACCCATGAGGTTCCCGTCCTGGGTGCAGCGCGTGACGGCCGCGCGGAGGTTGACAAAAGGATCACACGGGACCACGGGCACGTCGGAGCTGCCGGCGCCAACGATGCCACGGTCCAGCCACGCCCGGGCGGGGTACGAAAGGGCAAGTTGCTCCGGCGTGAAGTTCTCCAGGTAGGAGTCACCAAGGTAGTGGACGAAGGCCGGCTGCGGGACCGCGACGACCCCGAGCCGTTCCATCCGATCCAGGATCGTCGGCGTGCACATGCCGGCGTGCTCGATGCGCGCCCGGTACCGCACGGGTGCCGGGTCGGCGCCAAACGCGCGCTCGTACGCATCCAGGATCATCGTGATCGCGCGGTCGCCGATAGCGTGGGCGGAGAGTTGAAAGCCGGCCTGGTGTGCGCGAGCGAACCGCTCGTTCAGTCCTTCCTGGTCGTAGATGGTGATGCCGCGGTTGCCCGGATCGTTGCGGTAGTCAACCGACATCGCGGCGGTGCGACCGCCGCCTGACCCGTCCTGAAACAGCTTGGCGGGACCCAGCCGCAGCCAATCGTTGCCGAAACCGGTCTGGAGACCCAACTTCGCAAGCGGCTCCAGGGTGTCATCAATCAGCATCATCGTGAAGACGCGCATCGGCAGCTCCCCGTCGCGGGCCAGCTCCTGGTAGGCAGCCAACTCCTCCGAGGTGCGGATCGCGGCTTCACCGACGCTCGTAATGCCATAGCTCAAGAACCGGGCGCCTGCGGCCCGGAGGTGGGTCTTGATCTGGGCTCGCGTCGGCTTGGGCACGAGGGAGCGGACGAGGCCCATCGCCGTCTCCCGGAGGAGCCCGGTCGGTTCGCCGCTCTCGTCCCGGTCTACTTGGCCGCCCACTGGGTCCGACGTGG
>JAUJMG010000054.1:10813-16360 GCA_030446955.1 Thermomicrobiales bacterium | reverse complement strand
TCCACGTCGACCACGGGATCGCCCGCTTCGTCGGCCTGGTTCGCATGGAGACGGGAGGCGTCGAGCGGGAGTACATGCTTCTGGAGTACGCCCGGGGCGACAAGCTCTACGTCCCGGTCGACCAGAGCGACCGCGTCTCCCGCTACAGCGGTGGCGGCGTCGATCCGGTCGTCACCAAGCTCGGCTCCGGGGAATGGGTCAAGACCAAACAGCGGGTCCGCCGCGCCGTCCGCGAGATGGCCTTCGAGCTGGTGCAGCTCTACGCCGTCCGGGAGTCAGCGAGCGGGCGGGCCTTCCCTGCGGACGGCCCATGGGAGCGTGATATCGCGGAGGCGTTCCCCTACACCGAGACCGCCGATCAGCAACGCGCCATCGACGAGGTCAAAGCCGACATGGAGTCGGCTCGACCCATGGACCGCCTCGTCTGCGGCGATGTCGGCTTCGGCAAGACCGAGGTCGCCATGCGCGCCGCGTTCAAGGCGGTCAACGACGGCACCCAAGTCGCCGTCCTGGTCCCGACCACGGTCCTCGCCCTCCAGCACTTCGCCACCTTCTCCCAGCGCCTGGCCTCCTTCCCGGTGCGGGTCGAGATGCTCTCCCGGCTGCGCTCGAAGGCCGAGCAGCGGCAAGTCCTGGCTGGCCTGGCCGACGGGAGCGTCGACATCGTGATCGGCACCCACCGCCTCGTCCAGGGGGATGTCCGGTTCAAGGATCTCGGGCTCGTGGTGGTGGACGAAGAGCAGCGCTTCGGCGTCCGGCATAAGGAGTTCTTCAAGCGCCTGCGCACTGAGGTGGACGTCCTCACGATGAGCGCCACGCCAATCCCTCGCACCCTCCACATGTCCCTCGCGGGAATCCGCGACATCAGCGTGATCGACACCGCGCCCCAGGCGCGCCTCCCCATTCGCACCTTCGTTACGGAGTTCGCCGACCACCTGGTTCGGGAGGTGATCCTGCGGGAGATCGACCGGGGCGGCCAGATCTACTTCGTCCACAACCGCGTCCACGACATTGACCGCCTCGCGGCGAAACTCCGCTCTCTGGTGCCGGAGGCTCGGTTCGGCGTCGGCCACGGTCAGATGGACGAGGCGGTCCTGGAGGAGGTCATCCTGGCCTTCGTTCGGCACGAGTATGACGTCCTCATCTCAACGACCATCATTGAGTCCGGTATCGACATCCCCAACGTCAACACAATCGTCATCGACGACGCCGACACCCTCGGGCTTACCCAGCTCTACCAACTTCGGGGCCGCGTCGGCCGTGGGACCAACCGCGCCTACGCCTACCTGCTCCACCGCCCGAATAAGGTCCTCAGCGGCGAGGCGCAGGAGCGCTTGGAAACGATTCAGGAAGCCACGGAGCTGGGCGCGGGCCTCCACGTCGCGATGCGTGACATGGAGATCCGCGGCGCCGGCAACATCCTCGGCGGCGAGCAGAGCGGCCACATCGCCGCCATCGGGTTCGATCTCTACATCCGACTTCTCAGCCAGGCGGTCGAGGAGGTCCGGCGCGGTCGCCCCGCGTCCGATCCGAGCGTCGTCACCCTGGACCTGCCGCTGACCGCGTTGATTCCGGCGAGTTACATCACTGACACCGAGCTGCGCCTCGCTACCTACCGGAGGGTTGCCGGGGTAGGCTCGTTACGTGAACTGGCGGAGATGCGGGCTGAGTTGGAGGACCGCTTCGGCGAGATCCCGGACGAGGTGGAGCACCTGCTCGCGCTCATTACCCTTCGGCTCCGCTGCGAAGCCTTAGGGATCGAGTCGGTCGTGGAGCGGGAGCGCGAGATCGTCATCCGTCCGGTCCAGACCAATCGACTGGACGCCCGACGTCTCAATCAGAAGCTCGGCCGCGCCTTAAAGCTGACGCCCAACTCCATCCGGGTCCGCCTGCCGGAGCTCACGATGCCGTGGCAGCAAGCGCTCGATACGATCCTGGACGCCGTCGCGGGAGCCGTCCCCCAGCGCACGACAGCAGCCGCCGCCAAATAGTAGCCCCGTCGATCCAGCAGCCCACTCTCGGCTTTCATTCACTGGAGGAGCCGCAGGCGCGAGCTTCGAGGCGAGCCCCCTACTGCTCGCGGATCGTGGCGATCGTCGCCCCATCCCCGCCCTGCTCGGGCGGGGCAAGCTCGTGACCGGCCACCACCGGGTGCTTGTGGAGGTGATTGCGCACCACCTCCCGCAACGCCCCCGTGCCCTTGCCGTGGATGATGCGAACGAAGGGCAACCCGGCCCGATACGCCCCTTCCAGATAGCGCTCCAGCATCTCGGGAACCTCAGAGGCACGGTTCCCTCGCAGGTCGATCTCCATCGGCACCGGCTCGGCCGGGGGCGGCTTGAAGATCGCCCGCTCCTGTTGTGCCACCTTGGCGCGGCCGAGCCGCTCCAGCGCGTCGAGCGGCTGTCGCAGCTTCAACGTCCCCAGCTGCACGTCCGCGAACCCGTCCTCGACCGCGACTACCTCGCCCTCTTGGGCCAGGGAGGCCACCACCACCCGGTCGCCCGCCCGGATCGGCTTCTCCGATGCCCCGACGGGAGCCGTTGGCCGGACGATCCGTTCGCGGCGGAAGGTGCGCACTGTGTCCGCCGCCCGGTCCACCTCCTGGCGCCGCTGGTCGACGTGCTCCCGTGTCGCCGCGACCACCTCGCGGTCCCGCTGGAGACGCCGCAGCGTATCCCGCACTTCGGCCAGCTCTGTCTCCGCCTGTTCCAGTGCCTCGGCCCGCGCAGTCTGCCGTTCCTGCTGAGCCTCCCGCAACTGCCGCGCGGCAAGGCGGCGCAATTGCTGGGCTTCCCGCTCGCTCTCCCGCGCCCGCTCGATCGCCGCGTCCGCCTCGTCGCGCCGCTTCCGGATGTCCTGGAGCAACTGATCGGCGCGCAACTCGTCCGGATCCAGGTAGACCGACGCCCCCTCCACGATCTCCCGTGGCATCCCCAACCGGCGGGCGATCGCCAGTGCGTTGGAGCGCCCGGGCACGCCGATCATCAAGCGGTAGGTGGGCGCCAGCGTCTGGACGTCAAACTCGACGCTGGCGTTCTCCACCCCCGGAGTCGCGTAGGCGTAGGCCTTGACCTCTGAATAGTGAGTCGTGGCGATCACGAGCGGCCCGCGGTCGAGCAGGGCGGAGATAAGCGATCGGGCGAGCGCCGATCCCTCCTGGGGATCCGTCCCGGCTCCGAGCTCGTCCAGGAGCACCAGGCTGTCGGCGGTGACGTGGCGCAGCATCCCAATTACGGTTCGCATGTGGGCCGAGAAGGTCGAGAGACTCTGGGCGATGCTCTGCTCGTCCCCGATATCGGCGAAGACGGCGGGAAAGACACTGACGACCGACTCGTCCTCGGCCGGCAAGTACAGCCCCGCCTGCGCCATCAGCGTCAGCAGCCCGACGGTCTTGAGCGCCACCGTCTTGCCGCCCGTGTTGGGACCCGTGATGAGCAGTACTCGGTAGCTCTCGCCCAAGTGGATATCGGTCGGCACCACCGTCGCCGGGTCGAGCAGGGGGTGGCGCGCTCGCACCAGGGAGATGCGGTGCGTCGGGTGGCCGTTCGCGTCGGTCGACTTGCCGTCCCACAGCTGCGGACGCGTCGCCCGCAGGTCGAACGCCAGCAGCGCCTTGGCCATCGCCAAGTCCACCGCCGCAACCGCCTCGACCGAGGTCGCCAGCGGCTCCGCCTTCGCTCCGATCCGGGCGCTGAGAGCGTCAAGGATTCGCTCGATCTCGTGCGCTTCTGCCGCCTGCTGCTCGCGCCACCGGTTGTTCAGCTCTACGACATCCAGCGGCTCAATGAAGAGCGTCTGGCCGCTCGCGGAGGTGTCGTGGACCACGCCGGGCACCTGACCTCGGGCTTCTGCCTTGACTGGGATTACGTAGCGACCGTCCCGCATCGTGACGATGGCATCCTGAATTGCTGACGCGTACCGGCCACCGGACAGCAACCCGTTGAGCCGGTCCGTGAGTCGGCTCTGGGCCACCCGGATCGCTCGCCGGATTCGCGCCAGTTCGTCACTCGCGGTATCCAGCACGTCACCGCGAGGACCGACCGTCCGCCCGATGTCGGTCTCGATGTCCGGCAATTCGGCGACGTGGCCGACAAACTCGGCCAGAGAGGGGAACCGCTCCTCAACATCCGGCAGGCGGAAGAAGCTTCGTCGTAGATTGCGCCCGGCGGCGACCATATCTTGAACCAGCAGCAGTTCGGGTGGCATCAAGCGGCCGCCCTTTGCCGCACGCGCGACAAGGGCTCGGATGTCACGAGCGCCGCCGATGCTGACGTCCGGGAAGTTGGTGAGAAGGTCGACGGCTTCCGCCGTCACCTCGAGCAGGTAGGCCACCTGGCTCGGGTCACCGCTCGGGCCCAACTCCCGGGCCCGTTCCGCCGCCACGCCAAAGCGGCAGCGGGAGGCGAGACGCTCCAACACCGCCGGGAATTCGAGCTTGGCGAGAACGGCATCATGCACGGGTTCGCTGGCCTCTGGCTAATACGAGCATCGTCTACGGACCCTCGGCATCCCGTTACGGCGACATCTCCGGACTCCAACGCGCCGACCCCACGAGCGCTTCCCCGGGGTTGCGCGCGATTCTCCTCAACGGAGAACCCGGTCGGCGCCGGGCACGAAACGCCGGAATCTGCCGCTCAAATGGTAACAACAATCGCTGCCGACCGTGACTCCTAGGCCCCACCGGACCCGCCTTGCGAAAAGACTCGAAGAGTTCGTATCGGGTGGTTGTGTCACAGTTGACACGAACAAGTGTTCGTTCCTATAATGGCGCAACCGTGGGAGCAGCGGCGTCACCCGTGAACGCCGGGCGCCACGAGGAGAGGACGCCGATGAAGGACCTATCGCGGCGGCAGCGCGCCATCCTCGACTTCATCGAGGGTTTCCTGCGCGAGAATGACTATCCGCCGACGATCCGTGATATCCAGCGTGAACTCGGCATCTCCTCCACCAGCGTTGTTGATTACAACCTCAAGGTTTTGGAGGAGCGGTCGCTGATCCGCCGCAACCGCAACATCTCCCGGGGCATCGAGCTTGTTGGGCGCTCGTCCGGGCGGCACAACATCGTTGCGATCCCGGTCATTGGGCAGATTGCCGCAGGTCTCCCAATCCCTGTCCCTGGGGATCTGGAAGGCAGCGATGCCGCCGAAACAATCGAGCTGAGCACCGACCTCCTTCCGGAGACGCGGGATCTCTTCGCGCTCCGGGTCAAGGGCCATTCCATGGTGGACGCCCTGATCAACGATGGGGATATCGTGCTGCTCCGTCACCAGGAGACGTGCGAGAACGGTGAGACGGTGGCCGTCTGGATCAAGGACGCCAAGGAGACGACGCTCAAGCGCTTCTACCACGAAGGTGAGCGAGTCCGTCTTCAGCCGGCGAACGTCACCATGGAGCCGATCTACACGCCTGCAGACAACGTCGAAATTCAGGGCAAGCTGGTCAGCGTGGTCCGCGCGGTCGTCTAACTCCCACCTCGCGCGACGGTCTCTTCCGAGGCCCCGGCAATAGCCGGGGCCTCGCCTGTCTTCACCACCAGCGTACGAC
>JAUJMG010000054.1:0-10713 GCA_030446955.1 Thermomicrobiales bacterium | reverse complement strand
ATAGTCCGACCGGCGACACCCCCGAGGAGGCGGCTCGACGTGGAGAACGCGTTCCTCACCGGCATCGGCCTCGCGGCTCCCGCCGGCCTTAACGCGTACCTCCCCCTGCTGCTCCTCGCCCTCGCCGACCGCATCACGGAACGCATCACCCTCAACCAGCCCTACGATTTCCTCTCCTCCGGCTGGGGTATTGCCGTCATTACCTTCCTCCTCACCGTGGAGGTGGTCGCCGACAAGATCCCGGGCATCGACCACGCGAACGACCTCATTCAGTCGGCGATCCGGCCGGCCGCCGGGGCGACTCTGATGATGGCCTCCACCAGTGAAGGCTCCTCGCTCAACCCGGTGGTCGCGATGATCGTCGGCCTCGTTACCGCCGGTTCGGTCCATGCGGCCAAAGCCACCTCCCGCCCCGCCATCACCCTCAGCACCGGCGGCCTCGGCAACCCGCTCGTGAGCCTCGTCGAGGATGGTGTGGCCCTCGTGACGGCCCTCGTCGCTATCCTCGCCCCGATCCTGGTCGTGCTGCCACTCGTGGCCCTGTTCGCCCTGCTTCTCTACGGCTACCGGCGATTTCGGCGTCGCTCGCCAGCATCTTCCCAACCCGTAGCGCATAACTTGCGTCAATGAGACTCAAGGTTTAGAATCGCTCTCGACGGTTAACTCGGGAGCAGCGCCATGCCGACTGTGCAGTTCAAGGATTACTACCAGACGTTAGGCGTCCCTCGCGACGCGGACGAAAAGGCCGTGCGCGCGGCCTACCGCAAACTCGCCCGCAAGCATCACCCGGACATCAATCCCGGGGACAGGGCAGCTGAGGAGCGGTTCAAAGAGATCAACGAAGCCTACGAGGTCCTTGCTGACCCCGCGAAGCGGAAAATGTATGACCGCTACGGGGAAGATTGGCAGCGCTACCGGGACGCCGGCTTCACCGGTGATGAGCCAGCGGGGCGCGCGCCTGGTGCCGGCTCGCGGGTGGACCCGTCCGACTTCGGATCCTGGTTCTCCGGCCAGACCGGTGGTTCCGGGCCAGAAGGATTCCGGGTCGAGTACCAAAACGCCGACGAGGGCGGATTCTCCGACTTTTTCCAGACCCTGTTTGGCCGCCGGGCGGACCGCGCCGGCGACCGGTTTGGGACGAGTACCTCCCGCCCACGCCGTGGCGAGGATTACGAGGTCGCGGTCGACATCTCCTTCGACGAGGCCTTCCGGGGCGCCACCCGCGCCTTCGATGTCCAGACGGTCGAGTCCTGCCCAACCTGCAACGGCACTGGGATCGCCCGCGGCGCCACCTGCCCTACCTGCGACGGAACCGGAAGGGTGCCACGCACCAAGACGCTTGAGGTCCGGATCCCGGCCGGGATCGCGACCGGGGGTCGAGTTCGCGTGGCAGGCCAGGGTGGCCCCGGGCAAGGCGGGCCAAGCGGGGATGTCTATCTGCGCGTCACCGTCCTTCCCGACCCACGCTTTGAGCGGGACGGCGACGATCTCCGGACCGACATCGAAGTCCCGCTCTATACGGCCCTGCTTGGCGGCGAGGTGGAAGTTCCAACACCGACCGGCCGTGTCGCGCTCACCATTCCACCAGAAAGTCAAAGCGGGCGCGTCTTCCGCCTGCGCGGCCAGGGGATGCCCCGCCTCAAGCGAAAGGGCGAGCGAGGCGATTTGCTCGCCCGGCTCCGGGTCGTGCTTCCAACCGGACTCACCGAGGAGGAGCGGTCGCTTGTCAGACAGCTCCGGGATCAGAGACAAGGCAAGCGCTAATATGAGTTGGCAAGATGATCCTGTCGCCACCGGGCTTCGTGATCGAAGTAGGAGGGCGAGACAGGCCAGTGAGGGGCTCACCATCGCGGTTCTGGCGGCTCGGTGCGGCGTCGCCCCGGCCACCATTCGCCGCTACGAGCAGTTCGGTCTCGTCTCTTCGCGGGGTGAGGGCGGCACGCTCCGCTACACGGAAGGGGACGTCGAGCGGGTACTGCGGATTCGACGTCTGACCACGGAACTCGGCGTGAACTTGGCCGGGGCGGAGGTCGTTCTGCACATGCGGGAGCAAATCCTTCTCCTGCGCCGGGAGCTGGAAGCGCTGCGCCGGGAACGCGAGTATCGGTAGGTCCAGCCGGTCAACCAAACCAGGTACCGCTCCCACCTAACCGGTTCGCCCGCCGCTCCGCGGCTCGGGTATAGTGCCCCTGCGACGAGCAGATCCGGACGCAACGCGGCCCATTCGGGTGGCCGCTCGCTGTCCACAGTGAACAAAGCGGGGACACGGGACATGCCGGCCACGATCATCATGGGCGGCCAGTGGGGCGACGAAGGCAAGGGCAAACTGACGGATGCCCTCGCTGCGGACGCTCAACTGGTCGTGCGGGCAAACGGGGGCAGCAACGCCGGACACACCATCGAGACGGACGCCGGCGTCTTCAAAATGCACCTCGTCCCCTCCGGCATTCTCAACCCGGACTGCACCTGCGTCATCGGCTCCGGCGTTGTTGTTGACCTCGACACCCTCGTCAAGGAAATGGATGACTTGGTCGTCCGCGGGGTGGATCTCCAGCGCCTGCGGATCTCCGAGCGTGCCCACGTCGTCCTGCCCTACCATCCCATTCTCGACCGCTTGGAAGAAACCCAGCGCGCCGACGACGAGATCGGCACCACGTTGCGCGGCAATGGTCCTGCCTACGCCGACAAGGTGGCGCGCAAAGGGATCCGGATTGCCGACCTCATGGATGGGGCCTCGCTCCGGCGCAAACTGTCCCGGCAAATCGAGCTAAAGAACCAGATTCTCACCAAGGTCTATGGCCAGCCGCCCCTTGACCTCGACGTGATCTACGACGGGCTTGTCAGTCACGGCAACCGGCTACGGGAGTACGTCGTGCCCGCCGAAGTCCTGGTCCAGAACGCCTTGGACGACGGCCAGGAAGTCCTCGTCGAGTGCGCCCAGGGTGCGATGCTCGATGTCGACTACGGCACCTACCCATACGTCACCTCCTCCTCGCCAACCGCCGCCGGTGCTTGCCAGGCCGCGGGCGTGGCTCCTACTCAGGTCCGTCGTGTAGTTGCGGTCTACAAGGCATACAGCACCCGGGTCGGCAGTGGCCCGATGCCGACCGAGCTCCACGATGAGGTCGGGCAGACCATCCGTGAGCGCGGCCGCGAATACGGCACCACGACAGGACGACCGCGCCGCACCGGTTGGTTCGACGCCGTGGCCGCCCGCCACGTCGCCCGCCTCAACGGGGTCACCGAAATTGCCCTCACCCTGCTGGATGTCCTGGACACATTCGCCGAGATCCAGGTCTGCACCGCCTACCGTCTCAACGGTGGCACCATCGACTACCTCCCGGCGCGCGACGATCTGCTGGCGCAGGTCACTCCCGTGCTCACCCCGCAGCCCGGTTGGCTCTCCTCCACCACCGCCGCCAGAGGCCACGGCGACCTCCCAGACGCCGCCCTCGCCTACGTCGGCATCCTGGAGCAGTTGCTCGGCGCGCCGATCACCCTCGTCGGCGTCGGCCCCAGCCGACAACAGCTCGTTTCCCTGCGCCCGGAGCACGTCCCCGCACACGCGTCCTGATGTCGGACCTGGTGCAAGACCGCGTGCTCGTGATTGTGGCTCCCCGCTCATGATTCGGGCGGGTGACGTACCCGCTATCCCGAACCCAGCCCAACATGGCTCGGGGCAACGACGTCGAACCTAGAGGCCAGATCCTCGAACATTCCCATCCATGCCTCGCCCTCCCCCCCGAGGCCGAAGCGGGTGCCGAATCGGACGATGACAAGCCCTCTGTCTGGCGCCACGAAGATGAACTGACCGTGATTGCCTCGAGCGGCGTAATGGCCATCCTTCCCCACCCACCAGAAATACCCGTATCCCAAGCCGGAAGGCGTCGCTACCTGGGCTCGGGTCGATTCCTCGACCCAACTCCGCGGGACAACCTGCTGGCCCCGCCAGGTCCCTCCACTCAGGTACAGGCTGCCGAACTTGGCAAAGTCGATGGCCCGGCCGTTGATGCCGCTCTCCATCTTCTCGAAGCCGCTTGCCTCGCTGTCCAGGCTCCATGACCCGTCGGCCTCCATCCCGAGGGGCTTCCAGAGCTTCTCCTCAAGGTATTGGGCAACCGATGAGCCGGTTGTGCGCTCAAGGACGAGACCCAGTAGCAGCGGATGGTAGTTGTTGTATTCAAAGTGCTGTCCAGGCTCTCCCTCGATGCTGGAGTCCTCCAGCGCCAAGTAACGCAGATCCGTCGCGTAGTAGGTCTTCGTGTCGTCCGCGCTCCAGGGTAGGCCGTCATCGCGATAGCGGAGTCCCGATGCCATAGTCAGCAGGTGCCGGACCGTGATCTGCTCGAAGCGTGGACGCGCTCGCGCAACTCGGGGAGGTACGCGGTGACGGGATCGTCGACGCTGGAGATGTGGCCGTCGGCAATGGCAATCCCTACCAGCGCCGAGACAAATGACTTGGCAACGGAGAATGACGTCTCTGTGGAGTTGCGATCATGGCCGTTGAAGTAGTGCTCATACACCAGCCGCTCATTCTGGATCACGACAAAGGCGGTCGTGCCGGTCGAAGCGAGGACGTCCTGAAGGGGACGCTCCTCCCTCCGCCCATCAACCTCCGTGGTCACAGTCTGGAGCCTGGGGTCTATCCCAGTCGTAGCTTCCGTCTGAGCGTAGTGGAACGGAGGTGAGGCGGCCTCGACCGGGCGAGCAGGGAACCGCCTGATGTCGCCGACATCGGCGTCGCGCCAGAGGAGGACCCGCGGGAGGTAGTACCGGTCAGCCGCGGATTCAGCGGCGGGTTCCGCAACGGCTAGGAGCAGGATCACGCAGGCTATGAGCAACATCAAACGGCCGCGGCGGGTGTTCCGTCGCCTCATGACAATGCCCCTCAAAAATTTCTAAGTCCCTCGTTCAGACCGCCACTCTATCCGGACCCCTGGTGCGCTAGAAGCATGCGTCGGGGGACCAAGACGTGCCAGAAGGTCTCGCCCATCACACCTGCCTCAAGCCGCCGCCGGAATGACCGCGGACGACACGAAAGGCAAGCTCCCTGGTCCAAACCCACGGCCCATGCAACGGGTGGCGCTCTCCCACGAGAAATTCCACCGGAGCTCACCCGGCGCCTAGTTCAAAGATCTCACGAGCGCCTGATCTTCGGGCTGGCCGGGCGCCCACCGCTTTACGGTCAAGCATGTTCGACAGCCAAGGGTCCAGTTCGTGCCTGCCCAACACGCTACGGCGCTCGCTTTGGCGGCTAGCAATGGCACGCCTTGCTGGTTACCCCGCGCCGGCTCAGGGTCGGCGGGTGGCTCCGCGACGACCTCCCAGCCTTCATCTCCGCCTTCTCCCTAGTCAACGTAGACGATCGGTCCCAGGGGTTGGTACGGCTATGGCAGATCACCCATCGTGAACCATGCGGGCGATTGGAAAGGAGCCGCCGGACAAGATGCATACATGGCCCCCACCGGCTCGTGTGCGACAGACTATTTAGCACGCGATCATCCTGACACCCGTACCGGCCGCCGGATCCCCTCCAGCTCGTGCTTCGCCTCCCGCTGCATCAGCGCCGCGACGGCCTTGAGCGGGTGCTTCCCCTCGAATAGCACCGCGTGCATCTGCTCGACGATGGGCAACTCGACCCCCTCGCGGCGGCCGAGCGCATAGGCTGCTGCCGTCGTGGCAATCCCTTCAGCGACCTGCCCCAGGCCCGCCTCAATCTCCGCCAAGGGGCGGCCCTTGACCAACTCCTCACCGACCCGGTGGTTGCGGCTGAATGGGCTGGCACACGTCGCCACCAGATCTCCTAGCCCAGCGAGTCCGGCGAAGGTCAGGGGATCCGCCCCTACGGCGATGCCGAGCCGCGCCACCTCTGCAATGCCCCTCGTCAAGAACGCCGCTTTCGCGTTGTCACCCGCCCCGAGTCCATCTCCCATTCCCGCCCCGATCGCGATGATGTTCTTCAAGGCGCCGCCCATCTCGACCCCAATGACATCCTCATTCGTGTAACAGCGGAACTGCGGGCTCATCAGGAGATCGCGAGCCCGCTCAGCGGCTGCCAGATCCCGGCTCGCCACCACCGAGGTTGCCGGCTTTCCGGCAGCGATCTCCCTCGCCAAGTTCGGCCCGGAGAGCGCGCAAACCCCTGCGACCGCTGCCTTGCCCAACTCCTCTTCCACCACCTCGGACATCCGTTTCAAGGACTCTCGCTCCAACCCCTTAGCCGCACTCACGACCACGGCGTTGCCGGCCAACGGCGCCAACGCCCGGGCGTTCTGGCGAACCGTCTGACTCGGGACGACAAGCAGGATCAGCGTAGCGTCCCGGCAGGCGGCGGCAAGATCCGCCGTCACCTCGACAGCGGCGGGAAGCTCGGTTTGGGGTAGGTAGCGCTCGTTGCGGCGGGTGCGCCGGATCGTAAGGGCCTCATCGGGGTTTCGAACATAGAGAGAAACCTCGTGCCCGGCCCGCGTCGCGACAAGCGCCAGGGTTGTGCCCCAGGCGCCGGAGCCGACCACCGCGATCCGCGCCGCCTGCCGGGCCGCCGTCCGTTCCACGATCGCTTCTCCTTTTAACGTCACCCCGCCCGGTCGCGTTGACACCCTCGCGGACCACCCGTAGACTCGCGCGGCGCCTATGGGGCGCCATTATCGCCAATCGGATCGGGTCGCCAGGGAACAGCGCGGACCCCGCATCTCACGAGGAAGGAGTTGGCAGTGGCGGAGGGCTCCCCCGTTGCACCCCTGGATGCGACGGCCATCCAGCGCATCATCCCCCATCGCTATCCCTTCCTCCTGGTCGACCGGGTGACGGAACTAGAGCCAGGCCGCCGCGCCGTGGGCATCAAGAACGTCACCTTGGGAGACGGGTTCTTCCAGGGCCACTTTCCCGATTACCCCGTCATGCCCGGTGTCCTTATCGTTGAGGCGATGGCGCAGGTCGCCGCGATCGCCCTCCTGGTCCTGGAGGAGCACGCCGGCAAACTCGGCCTCTTCGCGGGCATCGACAACGTCCGGTTTAAGCGCCAGGTCAAGCCGGGGGACACTCTCCGCCTCGAGGTCGAGCTTGGTCAGGTTCGCCGCAGCGTCGGCACGGCCACCGGCACGGCCACTGTGGACGGCGAACTCGCCTGCCGGGGGGAGTTCCTCTTCGCGATGGCGCCGTCTCCCCTCACTCCCTAGCACCGCCCACCATGCGCCGCTCGCCGGTCATCGGCATCGACGCGAGCCGGCTCTCGGTCGGCCAGCGCACTGGTACCGAGACCTACACGGCCCAACTGCTCCGCCACCTCCCACCCCACCTAGCCGGCGAGACAATTCGCCTCTACCTCAACAGCCGTGATCTTCCGGTTGAGGCGGGTGCGCCATATGACCCGATCCAGATGCCGTTCCCGCGGCTCTGGACGCATGCCCGTCTCTCGTGGGAGATGATCCGTCAATCCCCGGATATCCTCTTCGTGCCGGCTCACGTGGTGCCGCTCGTCCATCCCCCTTCTGTCGTCACCATCCACGACCTTGGCTATCTTCACGAACCCGAGAGTCATCCACCAGCGGCGCGCCGCCACCTCCACCTCAGCACCCGCTGGAGCATCCACGCCGCCCGTCGCGTCATCGCGATCTCTGCCGCCACCCAGCAGGCACTCGTCCAGGTCTACGGCGTTCCGGAGGCAAAGCTCCACGTCATCCACCACGGCGTCGGCCAGGAGTTCCACCCGACATCGAGTGACGCCGTGGCGGAACTGAAAGCACGGCTCAGCCTCCCTGCCCGCTACGTCCTCGCGGTCGGCACCATCCAGCCGCGGAAGAATCTTGGCCGTCTCACCAGGGCCATGCGCCTCGTCCGCGAGTCCGGTCTCCCGCACCACCTTGTCGTCGCCGGTAAGCGCGGCTGGCTCGCAGAGAGGGTCGATCGCGAGGTGGAGGCGAGTGGGATGGGCGATTTCGTCCATTGGGCTGGATACGTCGCCCCAGCGGATCTCCCCGCCCTCTACGCGGGCGCGGACGCCTTCTGCTTCCCCTCCCTCTATGAGGGGTTCGGCCTGCCCGCCTTGGAAGCGATGGCCTGCGGTGTTCCAACCGTTGTCAGCGATCAGGGCGCGCTACCGGAAGTCGTTGCCAACGCTGCCCTGGTCGTCGACCCCACGGATGAGCGGGCAATCGGCGCAGCCCTCGTTCGCGTGCTCACCGACGCTGCTCTCCGCCGTCGCCTCTCCGCCGAGGGCGCCGCCCACGCCGCACGCTTCTCCTGGGACCGCACCGCCGCTCAAACCCTCGCCATCCTCCGTGACCTGCTGCCCCTGAACGCCCCATAGTTAGCCTCCGACCGGCACACCTCCATTGCCGGCGAGATACCCCTTGGACGTAAATCCCACGCTACATTAGGGTGGCACGCGGCGTGCAGATTCGGGCCGGGTCCGCAGAGATCGGTGATCGTTAGTGTCCAGCGCGCGGCGGACCGCGCGACGTGGAGATGAGACACTCGTTCGGAGGGTGCAACGGATGGCGGCCTCGGGCCGGCTCGTCGGAATCCTGCTCCTGGTCATCGGGGCCGTGCTCGGGATTGGAATCGTCGCCTGGCTCGTACAGGGCGTACGGGAGGACGCGACCCGCAGTAGTGGCGCCATCTTCGGCTTCATCCTGCTCTTCGGCTTCTTGATCCTGCCGCTGCTTGCCGGTGGCACCTACTTCCTCGTCCGGGGACAAGCGGAGGCGAAGGATCTGGCGCGGGTCCAGGAGCAGCGCCGGCTCCTTGATATCGTCACAACGCGCGGCCAAGTCGCCATTTCGGACCTTGTGCTCGAGATGAAATCCACCCGCGACAAGGTCCAGCGAGATCTCTATGATCTTGTCGGTCGAGGTCTCTTTAGCGGGTACGTCGACTGGGGCAAGGGAACGCTCTACTCCGTCCAGGCACGCGAACTCCAGGGCCGCCAGACCTGCCCCAATTGCGGCGGTCAGCTCGAACTAGCCGGGAAGGGCCTGATCAAATGTCCTTACTGCGGGGCTGAGATATTCCTCTAATCTGACAGGTGACCGAGGCGGCGTTGAGGAGAAGCGCATGAGAGATGAAGCGCAACTAGAACGGCAAGTCCGCGCGCTCCTGGATCGCGTGCCCGGTTACCGCGGCTACCGCGCCAAGGAGGACCGCCGGGACGCCGATCGCCGCGTCCGCGACCACCTCGTCACGGCGTTTGGTGCCCAGGCCGACCGGGTCGAGCGGGTCGCACGCGACCTCGCCGCCCAACGGCGGATCCAAGATGTCGGCCCCGTCGACGCCTTCGCCCGCCGCATCCACCACCTCTGCGACCGGATCCGCACCGCCACCTACGGCTACGGCGGCCTTTTCTCCGACCGGGATGTCGATGCCGCCGCTCTTGATCAACTCCGACAGTTTGACGAAGCCCTGCTTTCGGGCGTCGAGGAGCTGAACGACCCGATCGAGGGGTTGGAAGCTGGCCTCGTCGCCGATGGCGATCTGAAATCTCCTGCCCGCGCCGGCGAGGCAAAGGTCCATGCAATCCTCGCCCGCCTCGATCTCCGGGATCAGGTCGTCGAGACCGCCGAGCCGACCCCGGAGGCAAGCGTGCTTGAAGTTCTGCAGCGGCAGGCCACGGTCGCCCCCTCCCCCGCGTTCGATCTCCGCCAGGGTGACGCGGTTTCGATCCTCGGCGATGACCACCTGATCGATGCCCAGATCGACGTACGCGCCGGGGATGCCTCCTTTCGACTGCACCGCCTCCAGGCCACCTCGCCAGATCAATGGCTCCTCCTGCCGTCTGCCAAGCAGGCCTCGTTGGCCCAGCTTTCCGCCACGCAGGAACCGTTTGCAGCGCTGCCCACACCCACCATCGGGACCGTGCCATTCCAGCAGATCAGCAGCGGCAGCGGTCGTGGCGAACTGATCGGGTCAGGCGGTAGCTCTGGCGAGCGACGGGTCACCTTCACCTTCTTAGCGAGACAAGACGATCCCGATCAGCGTGCCCTCGTTCTGGACTGGGGCAACGAGCGTCAAGTTCTCGTCGGGCGGCAAGTGCATCCCGGCGACGTGGAGGCCTTCCCCAGAGCGGGAGGTGGGAGGTAGACACGACCAGGGAAAGACACGTCCCGGCCAGAGCACGGCCGGCACCACCGCGCGAGCGCCGGTGGGTAGGATCAGACGTTCAGCACTGAGAGGAGCACAACCGATGGCCATCATGGACCGACTCTCCCGCCTGATCCGGGCAAACGTCAACGACCTCATCGACGGCGCGGAAGACCCAGAGAAGATGATCGACCAGATCCTGCGCGACATGCAGTCCAACATGATGACCGCTCGCTCCCAGGTCGCAGCCATGATCGCCCAGGAGAAGGAACTCGAAGCCGACCTGAACGAGACGCGCCAGCTCTCCGCGGAGTGGGGCCAGAAGGCCCAGCGCGCCGTCGCCGCCGGCAAGGATGACCTCGCCCGGGAGGCGCTGCGGCGCAAGCGCGACAACGACGAGAACGCCCGCGTCTACGAGCAGCAGCACCAGATTCAGCAGCAGACGGTCGACAAGCTTAAGAACCAGCTCCGTCAGCTCGAGGCCAAGTACCAGGCCACCCTCAGCCAGCGAGACAGCCTCGTTGGCCGGCAGCGACGAGCGGCTGCCCAACAGAAGGTTGCCCAGAATCTGACCAGCCTTTCGCCGCTCGACCCCTCCTCGGAATTGGACCGCATGGAGCGCAAGATCCGCGGCTC
>JAUJMG010000334.1 GCA_030446955.1 Thermomicrobiales bacterium | reverse complement strand
GTTCTGGTTTGCGGTGGGCCGCTCCGGCTATCGGGTCGTGCGCTTCCGCCTGATCTCTACGGACCTGGACGCTCCTATCGCCTCACCCTCCGTTGGCGTGGCCAGTGGCGTCGCCAACGGTCCGGCCCCTAGGGTGACCATCACTGGCGGCCGGATCGTCCGCAACGGGGCGGAGGCACGAAGAGTGAAGGCGCTGCACGACCACCAGTGCCAGGTCTGTGGGGAGCGGATCGAGACGCGCGGTGGCCCCTACGCCGAGGGAGCACACATCCGGCCCCTCGGCATTCCCCCAAACGGCCCGGACGTGCTCGACAACCTCCTCTGCCTCTGCCCCAACGACCACGTTCGTCTGGACCACGGTGTCATCTACATCAACCCGGCGCTGCAGGTTGTTGACACCGACACTGGTACCGTCCTCGGACCGCTGCGAACGGTGCCCAGTCACATCCTTGCTCCGGAGCACCTTGCCTACCACCGAGGACTGTGGGCTGCTCCTTCCGGCGTGGCACCACATGTGAGGCAGGTGGCAGGGTGAGTGGCGTGCTGGTCGTCATTCCCTGCGGCAAGGCGAAGGTCTGGGACAGAGAACCCGGGCGAGGTCCCACAGCGGCCCGCGACGCCTACGCTGGCGGTCCCTTCAAGCTCAACCGCGCCTACGCTGAGCGCTTCACCGACCACTGGGTCATCCTGAGTGCCAAGTACGGGTTCCTGGCGCCCGAGGACACGATCCCCGGACCTTACGAGGTTTCCTTCCTGAAGCCGGCCACCGGTCCCGTCTCCATCGCGACCCTTCGGGCGCAGGTGGGCAAGATGGGGCTGGACCGCTTCCCGCTCGTGGTTGGATTGGGCGGCGTCGCCTACCGGGCAGCTGTGTCGGACACCTTCGTCAGTACCAGCACCCGGCTCGCCTTCCCGTTCGCCGGGCTGCCCGTGGGGTACGTGATGCAAGCCGCCAAGCGGGCAATCGCCGCCGGTGAACCGGGGTTTGAGGTGGTCATCTCCGACCAAGGAGCCTCCTGTGGCCGCTGAGTCCCGCAGCGCTGTCACGGATGCGGCCGCTCTGCTCACATGGTCGACCTGGGTTCCCCTGGAGGGGTGCTGGCGCGGCACGACTATCCCGGCGCTGCCGGGACTCTACCGGATCCGGCGGGCAGGACGGGACGATCTCGACTACATCGGCCAGACGGGCAGCGGGTCTATGCACCTTCGACAGCGTCTGGGGATGCTCAAGGGCATCTACGCTGCCGAGATGCCCTACCGCGACCCGCATACGGCGGCGCCGGCGCTCTGGGCGTTGCGCCACGCCACCACCTGCGCCTTCGAAGGTTCGGTCTGCCCGGTCGAGGGGACCACCCCTTGGCGCAAGGGTCTGGAGGCACTGGCGATCGCGCTCCACCGACAGGAGCATGGCCGTTCTCCGACGGTGGAGTTCGGCCGGGGACCAGCCGGGTACCGCCTGTCGTCCCACAACCGGGCCAACCTCGTCGTTGCCGGTCTCCGGTTCCGCGGTGGTCCATCCCTCGATCCTGAGACGTCCCAAGCGGCGGGGGTGCCGCCCGCAGGATCGTTGAACGGCGATCCGGAAGGGAGTGGGTGGGGCGGTCACGCCTGGTCTCCCTGGGTCGAACCGAAGGCCTCCCAGACGCTGTCTCCCGGCACCTCTGGCTTATACCGGATCCGGGGCAAGCCTGGCTGCGGCCTGCTCTATGTGGGCCAGGGCGCGTTGCGGGCGAGGCTGCGGCGGCACGTGGCTAAGGTTCGGGACCAAGACGATCCGCAAGGAGGCATCTTCGCGGCGGCACCCGCCTTGGCGTGCTCCTGGGTGATCGGGGACTGGTTGCCGCACCAGCGTCTGGAGCTGGAGAACGACCTGATCGCGGCGCACATCCTGACCACCGGGGGGGTACCGGCGGCCCAGTTCCTCGGTTGAGTTCGGGCAGTGACCAGACAGGGGTCCCTCCTGCGTTGGTACGCTGCGGCTTCCACGCCAGACCGGGAAGCGACACGATGATGCTCCCACCAGACCTCGCCGCGGCAGTCGCCCGCGCCGGCGTCGATCCCACGTCGGAACCACGCGCCTTGATCGACGCACTCAAGGGCGCCATCGCAGACAGGGGCGGCTACATGACCTGGGACATGGATGGGGCCGGCTGGCGAGTGGAGCTGCTGTTCCCGGAGCGGGAAGTCTTCCAAGGCACCACGCTGCAGGTTGCTCTGGCCTGGTGCCTGGTCTACGTCGTCGGGCCGAACTGGGTTCCCTGGGCGTCAGCCTAACTGCCGGGATCGGGGCGCGCCTCCGACGCCGAGGAGGGCAAGCGAGGAAACGGGTGTGTCCCCTCCATCGGTCGGCGATCGAACCGCTGACTCTATGGCCTCTGGGAGGAACAGATCGTGGCAGCCGCCTTTACCACCGAGATGACGGTCGTCGACGTCGTGTACCGCGCGGTCGACCAGTTCGGCCGAGAGGTCGAAGGACTGCTCAGGGATCCCTACTTCCACGACTGGAGTGACGAGGAGCTGGCGGACCACTTCGCGGCACGCTGGACTCTAGAGCCGATCGAGTGGGATAGCAGTCGGCGATCGGAGTTGGAAGCGGAGGAGGGTATCGTCGCGGCAAGCCGGCCGGCGGGTAGCCCTCCGCCTCCGCCGATCCTAGTGCTTCACCTTCCGATCGTGCCGAAGATGTCCAACCCGAGAGTGCTCACGCTGCGGCCGGAGGCCGGCTGGACCGGCCATCTTATCCCGCCTCAGGCGGCGAGCTACGACGACCGGACCTCCATCGTGCAGCTCAGGAGCACGCGTGACGACGATCTCCAGCGCTGGCGCTCAACGGTGCAGACCATCATCAAGGGGGTGAACGCCGACATCGCCCGCCACATGCCCGGGCTCCGCCAGACGATCTTGGAGATGGTACGGGGACAACGCGCAAAGCTGGATCGCCGGCAGGAGGAGCTTGACGCCGCGGCTCGTTCCCTTGGAGTAACTCTCCGCCGGCGTCCTGAGGCCGTGGAGCCGGTCAACGTGCGGGTGCGCCGCGCGGTCGACGTGGTCCGTAATCTGCCCCGCCGGCCGGGCGACCCAGCCGACCCCCATCTCACCCGTGAGTCGTTGGAACGGATCATCGCCCTCGTCGACCAGGCGGGCAAGGGCTTCGAGCTGGCACCTCGGGAGTTCGCCAAGCTCCGGGAGGAGGGTCTTCGCCACGTCATCGTCGGCTACCTCAACGCGGTGTTTGAGAGCACCGCGGTGACCGGGGAGACGTTCTCCAAGGACGGCAGACCCGACTTGGTGATCCAGGTGGGCGGCGGGCCAGTGCTGATGGGCGAGTGCAAGTTCTGGGACGGTCCCGGGTTGTACCGGGACACGATCGACCACCAACTGTTCCGGTACGTAACCTGGCGTCAGACGGCCGGGCTCTTCGTGACGTTCTCTCGAGGGCGCAGCTTGACGGCGGTCGTCGAGGCCGCGAGGGCGACGGCACAAGCCCATCCCGGGCGCCAAGGCGAGATCGCCGTTCGGGCCGACACTTCCTTCGTCTCCTCACACGTTCACCCCGACGACCCCCTGAAGACCCTGGAGATCCATCACCTCATCTTCAACCTGTATGCACCGCGCCGAGACGGCGCAGCGGTCGCACGACGAACGGACAACGGCAAGGGGCAAGTGGAGCCACAAGCTGGTCCGTGACGGTCGTAGACGGCGAAGCGCTGTGGCATAGACGTCGGAGCCACGAGCTGGCTGACTCTAAGGACCGGGGCGTCGGTCAACCCGGGGGGCCTGACCCTTGGCCGTCGTTCGGCCCGCGCGCCGATGGCGCCCTCCCCGCGATCGGCGTCCGGACATGGTCAGGGGGGAACACCCCCGATCTCCCTCTCGCCCGACCTCCCTCGCTGTCCGGTGGCCTCGCCAACAGCGAGCTCCCAGGCCTTTGCACGACGCTCGTCCGGCCATCCTGCTCCGCGTCTCTCGTGCGACAGCAGGTTCCGTCCCAGTGCCTCGTTGCCCCAGTCCCCGATGGCCAACCTGTACAGAGGCCAGAGGCGGCCGAGGCCACTTCCCCGCCGAACCGCTTTCGCGCCATCCTGGTTTGGCTCATGGGTGACCCGGTCAACGCTCCGCCGCAGGACTTCCCAAAGGGGTCCCGTGAAGCCTTCCCAACCCTGCCATGAGGTCGCGGTTCGCAAGCTGTCTCCTGCGTCTCCCGCGTCCGGACGCGGTCCTTATCGGTGGTCAAAGGCGACGAGCTCGCCAGCGCCTGTCGGCCATGAACCTGACCGGTGGGTGGTTCGGCGGCGGGTCCTTGGGGCGTTTGGACACGTGACCGGAACTGGTCCAGAGTGAAGATGGCAGCGGAAGCACCCCGTCTGCGTAGTCCACGCCCAGGAGGCCCCTGTGACCACCATCCGTCCCCGCTGCGCGGCTGCCGGCTGTGACCAACTGGTCCCGCGACGAGGTGCTCGGTTCTGTTGCCGGGCCTGCTACCGAACTGACCTCAGGGCCACGCCCAGCCCCGCAGTGCCTCTCCCCAGCTGCCGTTCGTGCGGCGGGCCGAAGCCCCGTCAAGATCGGCCGTACTGCGGCCGAGGATGTTCGACCGCCGCCCGGCAGGTCCCTCGACCACCCTGCCGCTCGTGCGGGCAGCCGGTGGCGCGACCCGACCGACCCTTTTGCAGCCTTGGCTGCTCTCGGACCTGGCAGCGGCAGCATCCGAGCCGTCCCTGGGCCGGTCTGGTGCGACCCGAGATCCGAGGCGCCGCGCATCCGAACTGGCGGGGAGACGCGGCCAGCCCCGCGGCGAAGCGCCGTCGTCTGCGACTCCTCTACCCCCAGACCCAACGCTGCGCGATCTGCTGGCTGCCCGGTGTCCGTCGGGCTCGCGATGGCGATGCCAGTAACCAAGCACCAGGCAACGTGCTATGGCGCTGTCGAACCTGCCTCGCTCGTTTCCATCGCAAGCGTCATCACAAGCGACGATCTCGATCTCGTTGTTAGGCCGC
>JAUJMG010000333.1:2269-5001 GCA_030446955.1 Thermomicrobiales bacterium | reverse complement strand
CGCTCGTCGGTCGGCGCGCCCATCACCGGGGTCGGGTCGAACTTGAAGTCAGCCGTGTCCAGGATGGTGCCGACCGGGCTGTGAACGGCAACGGCGTTGGTGTCCGGGATGGAGTGGGTCACATGGACGAACTCCACCGCCAGCGTGCCCAACTGGACCCGCTCTCCCGGCTGCACGGGGCGTAGCTCGACGGTCTTGTCGAGACGCGCTTCCAGCAGCTTGCGCTCGATGAAGCCCAGCGCCAGCGGGCTGCCGTAGATCGGAATCGGTGCGGCGTCCGCGATCTGAGGCAGCACATAGGGCAGGCCGCCGATGTGGTCCTCGTGGCCGTGGGTGATGACGATGGCCCGCAGGTTCCGGAGCCGCTCGCGGACGTAGCTGACGTCCGGGATGATCAGGTCGATCCCGCGCTGCTCCTCTTCCGGGAACTTGCCGCCGCAGTCGAGCAGGATCAGGTCCTGCTCATACTCGACGGCGGTCATGTTCTTGCCGACCTCACCGACCCCGCCGAGCGGGATCACCCGGAGACGGTCAGCCGCACCTCCGGCAGCCGTGCCACCGCCCGCTGCCGTTTGGGCCTGGCGTGTGCGGGGCGGATTCCGGCGCTGCCCGTCGTTTTGAGCGCGATCTGCCCGGCTATCGCGGGATGTTCCGGGAGCGGCAGGCGCGTGGCGCTGTCGTGACGGCTCGATGCGCTCGGGAGCGGCCTCGTCGCTGCGTGGCCGGCGAGGGCCCTGCGGCACGGGCGGCCGGCGGCCGGGACCGGGGCCGGCCGGTTTGCCGCGTCCGCCCTGGGTCCGGGTCTGGTCGCCGCCCTCGGATCGTCCTTGGCGACCCTGCGGGCGGCCCTGCCCCGCTCCCTGCGCCGCCCCACGTCCCTGACCGCTTCCTGCTTGTCCAGGCTCGCGACGCTCACGGCCGCCTGGCTGGCCCTGCCCCTGGCGCTCGCGTTGCTCTCCCTGCCCAACTGGAACCTGGCCAGCCCCCGGTCCCTGGTCGCGAGTCGTGCCGGCGCTCGCGTTCGCCGGCCGGCGTCGCCGGCGGCCGCGCCGCTGGCCGGTCCGCTCCCCCGCCTCGGCTCCCGCGTTCCCAGGAGCATCCCGCTCGTCGGTTTGCCCGGACTCCCGGGCGGTTCGCTGCTCGTTGCTGTCGTCGTTCTGCACAGTTTGTCCTCTCGTCTCATTCCTGTGACTGTCATTCAGTCTGCGCGATCACGCTCGACACTCGGCGGATGGATCGCCGGGGACGGATTCAGGCCGGTAAGGCCAGGTTGGCCATGTTGGGCTACTGCCCTTGTCTACCCCGCCGGTGCCCGTTGTGACCTCTGCCGGCTTTGGTCTCCGGAGCGTGGGCGCCACGCGGGTGCGGGGGCACTCCGCGGACTCCACGGAGATTTCAGGAAAGGCCGCGTCCCCGACCCGCTTGCTGATGTACCCCACTACTGGCAGGGAAGCTCGAGGGCCAGCTTCACCGGTAACCCGGAGCCGGCCGTGTAACGCACCTTCACTAGGTGTGGTGCTGAGAAGCGGACCCCAAGGCTGAATCCGACGATCAGACCCTGCCCCAGTCAATTCGTGGATCCGCAAGCGCTCCTAATTCAAGGCCGACAACGACCATGGAAGGTGGCCCGGCGAGCCCCCACCATGGAGATGGGCGTCTACCTGCCCCTCGTTTGGCTCAGGGCTAAGGCATCGGCCCGTTGCCGACCTGATTCGATTGACCTCCCACGCTCCAGTACCACCGCCACCGTCGCTCCAAGAACCAGGAAGGTGACGCCGGAGCCCCTTGGCGACGCCATAGATGGGTCCAGCATGCCCCCGACAAAGGGGGTCATCCTGACCGCTCTGCTCGGGTCATCACGATAAAGGCGACCAGCTCGTCGCCACCGTTGCCCCACCGGTTAACGTCCGCGCGGCGCTGGCTCATGAAGAGCCGATCTCCGCCTTGCGACGACCGGGTTCGGCCGCAGGCTTAGATTCACGGCCGCGGGACACTCCGGATCCCCTTGGCTTCCCGGCTCGGGCGGGGTGTTCCCGTCCTCTGGGCGAGTCCCAGCAGTGTTGGGTGCGGCCAGTCCAGCCCATTCGGGCTCGCGGCGGAGCCACCCACGCAACTCCATCACGGCATAGTGTAGCGTGCCTGGCGATTCGCGGGAGCGAAGCTAGACCGAGGGGTGGTCAGCGAGTGAGGATGAAAACGGCTACTACCACGACGATGACCGCCACAGTGGCAATCACGCAGCCGATCGCAAAGATGCTGCCGGTGCCGACGGTCTCGCTGACCCCGTCAGGCTCGACCCGGGGCTCGTCTGCCGGACCAAGCTCCCCCTGGGCGTGGGCACCAAGGTCGCGGAGATCCGTCGCCTCTACCGGAAGCGGTCGATCTCCGGGGGCTCTGTCTGGTTGCCCCATCCTGGGTTGGCCACGCGAGGGACTGTCCTCAGTCGACATGGGGACTCCAACAAGCGATGCGACGTTCTACAGGACGAGACGAGGGCCTTATTCTGAGAAGAAGGTGGCAAGCCGCCAAGCGCCGTCCTCGTAGACAAACTCCAGGGTCTGGAATTCTTCCTCGACGTCAATCCGAACCGCAACGACCGCCGAGGCACGGTCCTCATCCTCGAGATCCAGATCGCCGGCTCGCTCCCAGGTGATCGGCACAGCCAAGAACGGGGTCAGGGTGTCGACAAGGTCGGCCTCAGTGCTGTCGGGACCGAGTGCCTGCACGAGATC
>JAUJMG010000333.1:0-2169 GCA_030446955.1 Thermomicrobiales bacterium | reverse complement strand
AGAAGGAGCCGCCGCGGCGCACAGCCTTCCTCCACCGGGGTGAGACTGAGGCCGGTGCCAACTCGGTCCCACGCATAGGTCGCCGACGCCGCGGTGCCCGTCGCGGACGCCAGGCCGGCACATGACAGAATGCCGCCCTCGTCGGTGATCGTGATCTGGTCGCCCTCGATCTCATAGGTGCCGGTGATGAGATCACCGACATCCTGGCGGCGGACGGTGTAATTACCATCCTCGCCAAAGGAGATGCGCCATTTGCCGATCAGGCTCGGACCGCCAGCGAGATCCGCGGGTACGTCCTCCCGGGTGATGGCAACGCTGTACTCCCCGGCGATCTCGTCCCGCTCTCCCCCCCTCTGACCCGCCACTCGGAAGGGGGAGCCCAAGGCGATGACGAGGCTGAGGAGCATGGTGACCGCAATCGTTGCGGCGCGGACACTGGGCATGGATCGTCTCCTCGTGCGCCACGTGCAGCCGGTGGCCGCTCATGGTGAGGTCACGCGTCCCGCGCCGGGGTTGATACCGGCGCGGCCGCGACCTCGAAGCAGGCCTGAACGGTTGGCAGTTTGACGCGTCCGGTCGCGTCCGACAATGCGCTGCGTTACAAATTCGGCGTCGTCAAGGTGGGGATCGATACGCAGGCGATTGACGCCAGGGATGCCGAAGTCTAGCATGCCCTCGTCAGAACACGTCCTTGTGCTGGCGGCCCGCGCTCGGCGAGCCATCAGGCCAGCTAAGAACAGACCTGGTCGGCCTCGGCCCGATCCGCTTTTCGGAAGGGGCTCCGGCTTGCCGGCTCTCGTGGAGTACGCGGAGCCGACGGGCCGTGGCACCGTCATCGTTCCCGATCGTGTCCGCGTTCCTTGTCTCTCGTTGTCCACCGGCGCCGCCCTCCGCGTTCCCGTTACCGCCCTCACAGCGCGGCCGGGACGACGGGACGGCGTTGGTGACCGTCGTCACCGGCGGGCAACCGGCCGGATCGCCCCGCACCATGGAGGGTCCCCATGCGCCAGTCCACCCGCGCCCGCTCCCGCGCCGTCGCCTGGCCCGACCAGGGCCGAACCCGTTGGCTCCTGCTCGCCGCCGCCTGCATGGTGGTGCTCCTGCTGCCGCGAGGCGTTGGGGCGGAGGAGCCGGGCGAGGATCGGTCCGCGATCGGCCAATTCGATCTCCTGGCGCCCGTGAAAGATTCCCTCAGCGGCGCCGCGTGGCTCGCCGCGGAGGGCATGGACCCCCGATTCGCATCGGTTGCCAATGGGCGCGGCCCAGGCGGCACGTCGGCGGGGTTTGCCGAGGATCTGGCGGCTCCTGGTCCTCAGGCTGGCGTGGCCCGATCCGCGGCCGCGCCGCTCGTGCCGTTCCGGAACCCCGGCCCGGCCTTCAGCCGCAACCAGATCATCACCCGCCAGCTGGGCCTTTTCCCGATCCAGACGGAGCCGCACATCGCCGTTGACCCAACCGATCCGCAGCACCTGGTGATGGGGACCATCGACTACAACTTCCCCTCGATGTCCACCTACACCAGCTTCGATGGGGGGGAGACCTGGGACGGGCCGAATCAGGTGCCCTACTTCCAGGAGGACGTCACCGCCGCCGGTGACCCGGTGCTGGCCTTCTCCTCTGACGGCAAGCGGGTCTACCTGACCTCTATCTCACTTGGTTTTGAAGAGTTCGTCCTTGGCTCCCTGGTCTCCTACACGGAGGTCAGCAGCATGGTGGTCTCCCGATCGGATGACGGCGGCCTGACCTGGAGCGACGCGATCTCGGCCGCCCGCAGCGACGTGGTGACAACCAGCAACGTCGATGAGGAGGGCAAGGAGCGCGGCGAGATCAAGAGCGCCTTTCTGGACAAGCCCTGGATCGCGGTCGGTCCGGACCCAAAGGATCCTTCCAAGGACATCATTCACCTCTCCTACACGGAGTTTGCGACCACCTACCGCGTCCTCTACGCCGACGAACTGCCGTTCCTGACCTCCCCGTACACGGAGACCACGATCCGCGCCGTCCGCTCGACTGATGGGGGGATGACTTGGACCGAGCCGCTCGGGGTCAGCCCAACGGTGCTTCAGGCCGAAGGCGCCAGCGAAGAAGGCGAGGAGGAGGGTCGCGGGCTGGCCGTGAACGACGACGGTGAGCCCATCCCGGCGGAGGCCGGCACCGCAGCCGACGGCG
>JAUJMG010000332.1 GCA_030446955.1 Thermomicrobiales bacterium | reverse complement strand
CGGGTTGTCGATCGAGGCATAGCCACCGGTCAGGTTATACGGGCAGCCGATCACGACCGGTTCACCACTTGGCGGGGGTGCAGCTGGCGTCCCCTCCTGAGCGGATGCGTCCGGAGCAATTTTCAGCATCGCAGCCAACATCGGCCCAGAGATGCCGAGCGCCGCCGCTCGACGGAGGATCTGGCGCCGGCTGAACTGGCCGCTCATTGCGCCCTCCAGCAGTGCTGACAGCGGTGTCACGCGCGACACCGGCGAGCCGGGTCCATGTCCGTTTCGGCGCTCCCTCAGGTCACTCATCGGTCATCGCTCCTTTCACGTCCATCGCTCCCGCAGCCATCCGGCACGTCGCCGGTGCTGCTGACAATAGGCTCAACTCTCCTATGCTACTCCGTCCTAGCCCTGTCGTCTGCCGGGATCTCATCCACTCCAGGCGCGAGGGTTGGGGTGGCATCAGGGGAGAGTCCACTCCTCCGGCGACGGCCGGGTTGGAAGCGTCCGAGGAGCGCCGGGCCAACCTCCCGATCGCCGAAGAGGCCCTGCGGCCGGAATATCATCACCAGGATGAACCCGACGGCGAGGATGATTTGGGCCAGCCCATAGTGGGCCCCAAACGAAAGCGGTCCGAGGTCCATGCCATCCTCGACGTCTCGCAGGTACTCGGGCGCCAGGGTAAGAATGGTGGCGCCAACCACTGCCCCGCTGATGCTGCCCATGCCGCCAAGAACAACCATGATGATCACATTGAAGGTGGTGGTGAAGTAGAACGCGCTTGGGGCGGCCGTCCCGATCTGATGTACGAGCAGCGACCCTGCCACGCCGGTGAAGAAGGCTCCGACCACGAACGCGAGCAGTCGTTCCCGCAGCACATCCACCCCGATCGCCCGCGCCGCGATCAGGTTCTCCCGCGAGGCGATCATTGCACGTCCAAACGCGGAAGCGCGAAGGCGCCAGACGGCGTAGATTGTGATGACTGCCCAAGCATAGGCGACCCAGAGACTGGTGAAGCCGGGGATCTGGGAGAGCCCACGGGCACCACGAGTCACCCCCTCCCAATTGATCGCAACCGCCTGGACGATAATTAGGAAGCCCATGGTGGCTACGGCCACGTAGTGGCCCGAGAGCCGCATGAGTGGCGCCCCAACCACCGCGGCCACCAGTCCCGCCAACCCACCACCGGCCAGGCAGGCGATCAGCAGAGCCCCCTGCTCTGGCCACTCGGTCAGGTCCAGCGCCGCCAACCATTCAGGCAATCCAGGCAGGAACATCTCACTCTTCCACTGGGGAGCGAGCGTCAACAGGGCACCCGTATAGGCACCGATTGCGAGAAAGCCAATTTGTCCAAGCGAGAAAACTCCCGTGAAGCCGCTCGTCAGGGTGAGGCTGACAGCGACGATGGCATTGATCGCCACCAAGGTAACGAGTTGCTGGCGGTAGCCGTTCAGGGAGGCATCGGCGTAGGCGAGAAATAGTCCGAGCAGGGCGAGGGCGGCGACGGCCAGGGCGAGTCGATACACGCTCTGGCTTCGAGAGCCAGCCACCCGCCCCGGTGACCTGGCGTGATCAAGGGTAGCCATCAAATCTTCTCCGGTTCCGTCGACCCGAGGATGCCCTGGGGTCGGACGAGCAGGACCAGAATCAAGGCTGTGAAGACGAACGCATCCCGGTAGCTCGTCAACGCGTCCGGGAGCCAGGCCACGAGAAAGATCTCGCCAAACCCAAGGATGTACGCACCGAGGACGGCCCCGGGGATCGAGCCGAAACCCCCGATCACTGTGGCCACGAACGCCTTGAGGACCGGGATAAACCCCATCAGCGGTTCGATCCGCCCGACCCGCGCGCCCCAGAGGATGCCCGCGACACCGGCCATGACTGACCCGATGACAAACGCGGCGACGATCACCGTCGTGATGTTGATGCCCATCAACTGAGCCGCCGTCACGTTCTCGGCCGTGGCCCGCATCGAGACACCGAGTTGCGTCCGAGTCACGAACAGTGTCAGCCCTGCCATCAAGGCCAGAGCGACGCCAACGGTAACCAGGTTCGTGCCGCTGATTTGGACGCCCGCGCCAAGATCAACCTGCTGTTCGATGAGTCTCGGAGTCGGGAACTTCCTCGGCTGTGCGCTGAAGGCTAGCACGGCCGCGTTCTGTAGGGCTATCGAGACACCTAGCGAGGTCAGGAGCAGGGCCACGTCCGGCGCGCCGCGTGTGGGTCGATACGCCACTCGCTCCATCACTAACCCGATCACCACCGTCGTCAACACGGCCAGGACAGCGACAACTAGGAACGGCAAGCCACTGCGGGCGTAGAAGTAGGTCGCAAACGCCCCCAGCATCAGGACCTCGCCATGGGCGAAGTTGATCAGCCTCAGGATGCCGAAGATCATTGCCAGCCCGATGGCGACGAGGGCGTAAATGCTGCCCAAGCTGAGCCCATTGACAAACTGCTGCCCGAATTGCCCGAAGTTCATACGATCACCTATCGTCCCTAGCCGCCGCATCCACAGGTGCATCTAACGGATTTGCCATGAGGTGCCGCTGGTTCAATCAAGTCGCCGATGGAGCGAGTTGTCGCGCCGGCTGGACTACCCGCCCAGGTACGCACGCTCCACCTCAGGGTTGGCGGCCAGCTCTGCGGCCGGACCTTGGAGAACGATCCGTCCCGTTTCGAGGACGTAGCCGCGATCCGCGACCTCTAACGCCTTCCGCGCGTTCTGCTCCACCAGCAGGATCGTCACGCCTTCGGCCTTAAGCCGCGCCACCACATCAAAGATGCGCTGGACGAGCAAGGGCGCTAACCCAAGCGATGGTTCGTCCAGCAAGAGCAGACGCGGCCGGGCCATCAGCGCCCGCCCTATGGCAAGCATCTGCTGCTCCCCGCCGGACAGCGTCCCGCCGGCCTGCCCGATTCGCTCTTTGAGAACTGGAAACAAATCGAAGATGCGGTCCAGGTCGTCCCCGAGTTTGGCGCGATCCTTCCGCCTCACCGCGCCCAGCATGAGATTCTCCCGCACCGTCAACGACCCGAAGATCTGCCTTCCCTCCGGAGATTGGGAGATACCACGCGCTACAATCTCGTGCGGTGCCAACTTCGTGAGATCGGTGCCGTCATACCGGATGGAGCCTGGACGAGGTCGAAACAATCCGGACACGGCACGAAGGGTCGTAGTCTTGCCGGCGCCGTTGGAACCGACCAGTGCAACCAACTCCCGATCCTGCACCTCCAGGGAGATGCCCTTGACCGCCCGAATTGCCCCGTAGGCGACGTGCACATCCTCCAGGATCAGCATGCCGAGACTCCACCCCCGCGACGCCGTAAACCCCATCCCACCGGTCGATCATCGGTCGGTCCTGTTGCCGTGCTATGGGGCGTGGTATTCGTCACAGACTTTCCCCTGGCACCTGCCGTCCAGCGTCTTGCGTCTGAAGTCCGTCGTTCACCGTCTCGTCCGTCCCGAGATACGCCTCGATGACTCTCGGGTCAGCCCGAATCTCCGCAGGCGTGCCGGAGGCGATGACCCGACCGTAATTGAGAACCTGGATTCGCTGGCAGAGGCGCATGATTAGGGACATGTCATGCTCCACCACCACAACGGTCAGTCCGAACCGGGCGTGCAGGTCCCGAATAAGCTGGGTGAGATCAGCCGTCTCTTGGGCATTCATCCCTGCCGCTGGTTCGTCCAATAGGAGGACAGTGGGCTCCGTGGCAAGGGCCCGGGCAATCTCCAGTTTGCGTTGAAATCCGTAGGGTAGCGAGGTCGCTGCCGCCCCGTGCAGATCCGCCAGGCCGAGCGCGGCCAGATGATCCATCGCCCGCTCTTCCATCGCCCGCTCCTTCCGAAGGAACGACGGGGCGCTGATGATGGTCTCCCAGAATCCGGCGCCACCACGCATGCCCTGGGCCGCGCGCACGTTATCCAGCACCGACATCCCGGCGAAGAGTCGGATGTTTTGGAACGTGCGGGCGATTCCGAGTGCTGCGATCTTGTCGGGTGGCAACCCCACGATCTCCCGGCCGTGAAACGTAATCCGTCCCGAGGTAGGGCGCAGGAACCCGGTGATCACATTGAACAGCGTGGATTTGCCCGCCCCGTTCGGGCCGATCACCCCGAGTATCTCGCCCTGGCGCAAATCCAACTCGTAGTCGGCAAGCGCCTGGAGACCGCGAAAGGCCCGTCCTACCCTAGCGGCCCGAAGAATTGGCTCCCCGTTCGGAACCAGGGAATCGGCGGTTGTTTCGGCGACGAGTCCGCTGCTCACGCCGCTGGTTCCAGCCGGTAGAGGCGGCGGGCATTGGAGCGGAGGATCTGATCGGCCATGTCAGCGGCGTCCTCGCGCCCGATCATGTTGCGCTCGATCAACTCGCCGAGCACCGTGCCAAGGGCACGCCGGCCGTGGACCGCCGCAAACCAGAAGTGCTCCGGGATCGTGAAGCCGTCCGAGGAGTAGAGCACCCTGGTGGATGGCGCCAGGGCCAGCGCCTGCCGCACGATGTCGTCGAACTCTGTCGCCGCAAACGGGATCGCTAGCCCGAGGTCCAGGTAGACGTTCGGATAGACGCTGGCGAGGTAGCTCAACTCCCGCACGAAGGGGTATCCAGCGTGGAGCAGCACTAACGGCGCCTCTCGAAACTGCCCATCCTGTAAGACGCGACGAAGCTGCAGGGGGTTGCCCGTCAAGAGCGAGACATCCGTATCCCCGAACCCGGTGTGGAATTGGATCGGGAACCGCTCCGCCGCGCACCACGCCAACGCGATCAGGAGAAAATAATCGAGAAACGCCTTGTCCGCGATGCGGACCCGACCCGCCGCGGTCGCCTCCGCCTTGAGCCCCCCAAACGCCGCGTAAGCAATAACCTGGTTCGCGGGTTCGATTGCAAGTCCGGTGCGGTAGGCGATGATGCTCTTCAACGAAACGATATTCTCGCTCCCAAGTCGCTCGCGGTTGAGTCGGGCGCGGAAGCGCTCCTCCAACTCGCCGGCGTCCGCCGACTCCTCGACCAACTCCT
>JAUJMG010000053.1:11858-16413 GCA_030446955.1 Thermomicrobiales bacterium | reverse complement strand
ATCTGGTCGAAGTGGATGTTGAACCCGTGGGCGAACATGAGGGTCTTGCCCGGCGTCAGGTTGGGCGCGACGCTCTCCTCGTAGACCTTCTTCTGGGTCTGGTCCGGGACCAACATCATCACGATGTCGGCGCTCCCCGTCGCGTCCGCGACCGACTCCACACGCAGCCCGTCAGCCTGCGCCCGATCCCGACTCTTGCTCCCCTCATGGAGGCCAACCACGACGCTCACACCTGAGTCCCGCAGGTTGAGCGCGTGCGCGTGCCCCTGGCTGCCGTAGCCGATCACGGCCACCGTCTTGCCCTCCAGGGTGCTCAGGTCCGCATCGTCCTCGTAGTAGATCGTCGCCGCCACTGTCGGTTCCTCCCCGCCACTCCTGCATACCCTCGCGCCGAGGGCGCTCGCCTTCCCGTTCTGCTCTCAATCTTCCCGGGCCTTGGAATCGGTTACCGGTCGCTCAATCGGCGATGGCCAGGGTCGCTTCCGTCACCCGGTCCACGCGGCCGTTCCCGGTCCCCGCCTTCGCGCCCGGATTCCCTCCCCGGGCCATCGCCACCCGCCCGGTCCGGACCAACTCCCGGATCCCGTACGCCCGCAGCATTGTCAGCAGCGCGTCGATCTTCTCCTCGGAGCCTGTCGCCTCCAAGAGAAGGCTGGAGGGCGTCGCGTCCACCACCTTGGCGTCGTAGATCTGGGCGATCTGAAGGATCTCGGACCGGTGCTGCGGCTTCGCCGCCACCTTCACCATCGCCAACTCGTGCGCCACGCAGGGCTGGTCGGTCAGATCCGTGACCTTGAGAACTTCCATCAGCTTGTAGAGCTGCTTGCTGACCTGCTCGACCAGGTCGTCGGCGCCGCGGACGACGATGGTCATCCGGGAGACGCCCGGCGTCTCTGAGTGGCCGACGGTGATGGAATCGATGTTGAACGAGCGCCGCCGCATCAAGGAGACCACCCGGTTCAGGACACCGGGGTGGTCCTCGACGAGAACCACGAGCGTGTGCTGGTGCATCACCGGCCTCCTACTCCGTGTCCCGAAACCGCAGGTCGTGCATCATCTCAGAGTTGCTCGCTCCCGGGGGCACGATCGGGTAGACGTTCGCTTCCGGTTCCACAACGAAGTCGATCACCACCGGCCCGGGCGTGCTTCGCGCCTGCTGAATCGCCGGCAAGATCTCCTCATCCTTGCGGACCCGGATCCCGGTCACACCGTATGCCTCGGCAATCTGAACCAAGTCCGGTCCGGTGATCTTGACCTGGGAATAATTCTTCTCGTGAAAGAGATCCTGCCACTGGCGAACCATCCCTAGGTAGCCGTTGTTGATTACCGCGACATTGATATCCAGGCCCTCCTGGGCGGCAGTCGCCAGCTCGTTGAGCGACATCTGGATGCCGCCGTCACCGACCACGGCCCAGACCTCGAGATCCGGGCGGCCGATCTTGGCCCCGATCGCCGCCGGAAGGCCGTAGCCCATGGTGCCCAGTCCGCCGGAGGAGAGCCAGCGGTCCGGGTAGTCGAAGCCGAAGTACTGCGCGGTCCACATCTGGTGCTGGCCCACGTCGGTCACCACGATCGCTTCGCCTGCCGTGGCGTCTGCGATTCCCCGGATGATGGTGTACGGCTCCGGCGTCTCCGGCCGGTTCTCCAGCGCCGCGTCCAGCGCCCGATTGCGCTGAGAATCGATCCAGCCGGTCCAATGTTCCCGGCGTCGCGGCTCGACCTCCGGGGTCAGCAACCTCAGAACCTCCCCGGCGTCGCCCACCACCGGGACGTCCGTCACCACGTTCTTGCCAATCTCCGCCGGATCGATGTCGACGTGAACGATCTTCGCGTTCGGGGCGAAGCCATCGATGCGGCCCGTCGCGCGGTCGTCGAAACGAGCGCCGATGTTGAGCAGGAGGTCGCAGGACTCGAGAGCCGCGTTGACGTGGCGATGGCCGTGCATCCCCATCATCCCCAACGCCAGTGGGTGCGACTCCGGGAAGCACCCGAGCCCGAGCAGGGTAAAAATCACGGGGATCCCGCTCCGTTCGACGAACGCGGCGAAGAGATCCGTGGCGCCGCTGTGCATGATGCCGTGCCCCGCCATGATGAGCGGCCGCTCCGCCGCCTCGATCAACTCGGCGGCCAAGCGCACCTGGCGCATGTTGGGGATCGATGTTGGCTGATAGCCAGGACGGCCCACGGAGCTCGGGTACACAAAGGGGGCTTTGGCGAGGAAGACGTTTTTGGGGATATCAACCAGAACCGGACCGGGGCGGCCTGAGGAGGCAAGGTAGAACGCTTCTTTGATGGTCGGAGCAATGTCTTCAGCCCGCTGCACGAGGTAGTTGTGCTTCGTCACGGGCAAGGTGATGCCCGTGATGTCGACCTCCTGGAAGGCATCTCGCCCGATCATCGGTTGGCCGACCTGCCCGGTGATCGCCACCATCGGCACCGAGTCGAGCTGGGCATTCGCCAATCCAGTCACAAGGTTGGTGGCGCCGGGGCCGGAGGTGGCCATGCAGACGCCGACCTTGCCGGTGGCGCGGGCGTAGCCATCGGCGGCAAGCGCGGCCCACTGCTCGAACCGGACCAGGACGTGGTGGAGGCCAGAGGCGGGCAGGGCATCGTACAGCGGGATAACGGCACCGCCAGGGTAACCGAAGACGGTGGTGACGCCCTCTGCCTCCAGGCTGGCGCAGGTGATCGCGGCCCCAGTCATCACCGCCGGGTCCGCCTTAGACCGTGGTTCAGTTGCGATCGGATGATGGGCGGTCCGCTGGCCGCTCGGGCTGGGAGGCTTCGCTAATGCCATGATCCTGTTCCTCAGCTGGAAGCGATGGCGCTTCCTCCAGTGTCTCGCTGTCCCCAGCCGCGGCGTTGCGGTTCATCCTAGCCCATCGTCGGTGACCTGCCGCACCATTGCGGCGACCTGCGCCTCTCGTCCCTGGCCCGTCCCCAGGATCACCTCGGCCCCCTCTGGAACCGGAGGAATCAAAAAAGCCTCCCGTTTGGGAGGCCCGCCGTACCGTTCCGGTCTGTCTCGCTTGTCTCAGCACCTACGCTTGGTTCGGGCCTCCGGCACGCCAACTGCTCCCCATCGGGAGCGAAATAAGTACGAGGATCCCAAGAGCATCGGTTGTTGAACGAATGGTCGTCACGCTCATCGGGGTTAAACCGATCCTGTCTCCGGAGGCACGCTCCGTCGCCCATCATTGCAGCGACGCCAGCATCCTACGGGAATCTGAGGGAACCTGTCAACCTTGAGTGCTGAGAATACGAATCTCCCCCACTATCCTTCGTCTACTTCCGTGTCGGTCTCCGCCAGGGAGAGGGGCAAGTGCCCGTTCTGCTGGGGGCAAACGTGGGGGCCTGGCCCCATGGGCGAGCCGCACATGGTGCAGCGTGGGCGACCAGCAGCGACCACCACCGCGGCATCCGAGCTTAATTCCCGAGCTTGGGAGCGGGTCATCCGGCAGTTGAAACTCGGCTCCCCGTCGTCATCATCCTCTGCGATGTCATGGGCAACGATCACGAGCCGGTTCCGTGACTCATCGTAGCCGAGTTCCATCCGCCCGACCCGAAACTGACGACGAGTCTGGAGATCAAACTCCAGCGGCAGCTGGGGGCCATCAAGTTCCGGCCCACGATCCGGAAGCTGGTCAAGCATCTGCTCCAGGGCAAGGCCGAGGGCTTGCAGTTGTTGCTTCTCCATCCAGACGATATGCGTGTTCCCGTCAACGAGGGCCAGCAGGCGGAAGCGGCGCTGGCCTGGCTGGCCTACCGCCTCGACGCGGAGCCGCTGCGCGTCGATGTCGGATCCCGCGCTCGGTTCGAACGGATCCTCGGCCATCAGCCCGTTGTCCTCTATTCCTATCCTGCGCGGATGCCAAACCGCTACGCCAGCGGAACTCTCAACCCAAAACGCCGGGAAGGATAGCACGGCAGCGGGAGGTCCCCACCTACCCTAGCTGCCAATCATGGACCGCTTGCTCGGAACTCTCGATGGCCAGAAGGCGAGCTGAGCTCGCCTTCTGGCCATCGACGCCCTGTCCGAGGGTGCCGGTCAAATCGTTTCCCGCACCCAGGCCTATGATTGATTTTCCGAGCCGTTGGTCGGCGGATTGCCGGAACCGCCCGTCGGTCCACCCCCGTTCGGCTTCGGTCCACTTCCGCCATCCTCTATCCGCCCGCGCCCGAACCGCTGCCGATGGCCGTTACTGGTGCCGTTGGCTCCGTCATCCATCGCGCCGCGGATTTGCGGCACCTGGCGCATCAGGTCGTCGACTCGTATCCCCGTCAACGACTCAAGCAGGGCAGGAACTTGGGCGATCATGGTGGTCATGTCTGACGTCAATCGGTTGACCCCGGCCCCCTGCCCGTCCTGCCCGTTGCCGGTGGAGACGACTGTAATCTTGTCGACTTTGCTGAGCGGCTCCGACATCGCCCGCACCATCTCGGGCATGCCTGTGAGCAACTTGTCGATCACCGCAGCCTGATTGTATTCCTGGAAAGCCTCAGCCCTGACGCCCATCGCGTTGGCCTCAGCCTCGCCCTTTGCCCGGATGATCTC
>JAUJMG010000053.1:9854-11758 GCA_030446955.1 Thermomicrobiales bacterium | reverse complement strand
TGGATCTCTGCTTCCTGAACCGCGATCTCCCCATGCTTGCGGACTTGCTCGATCCGCACCTGCTCCTCGACCACCTTTTGCTGCTGGACGTTGGTTTGGATCTCGTAGGCCTTGTCGGCAGCGGCCTGCTGCACCTGAACACTGGCAGCGAACTCCGCCTGCTTCAAATTCAGGTCCCGGGTCGCCTCCGCCTGCTTGGCCTCGCTTGCGGTCTGGGCAATCACCTCGTCCTGCCGGGCCGCCGCCTCCGCAATCTTGGCTTCCCGGGTCGCGTGGGCGCGCTTGATGGCCGTGTCGCGCTCCGCCTCGGCGGTCGCGATGTCTGCCTGCCGCTTGACGATCGCGATATCCGGCTTGCCCATGTTGAGGATGTACTCGTTCTTGTCGCGCACTTCCCTGATGGTGAAGGAGATGACCTCCAACCCCATTTTGCTCATGTCGTCGGCTACGTTTGACCTCATCCGGTCGGCGACCATCTCCGGTTCCTTAACGATCGACTCGACCGTCAACTGACCGACGATCCCTCGCAGATGCCCCTCCATCACGAGGCGAATCAGATCCTGGCGCTCTTGCTGGTTCTTGTTCAAGAACTGCTCAGCTGCCGTGAGAATGCTGACCGGGTCGGACTTAACCTTGATCTGTGCCACCGCTTCCACGTTCACGGCGACACCCTGGCTGGTGTAGAGGTCCTGGGTGGGTGCCACGTCGAAGCTCATCAGCTCCAGCGACAGCTCCCGGGCCTGCTGGACCATCGGCCAGACGACTTTACCGCTCCCCTTGACGACCTTGGTGCCGCCAAAGCCGTAGACGATCAGTGCCTGGTTCGGCCCGACCTTCCGGAACAGCGTCGCCGAAATGGCAATGAGCAACAGGAGAACCAGCACTAAGCCGGCGACAATGACCCCGACTGCGACGATGCTCACGGATGCTCCTCCACCCGAGCCGATCCCGGCGGCTCGTCACTTCTCCCAGCCTCCCTACCGATCTCTGCGGTCGGCGAGGACTGGAGACCTCATCCTTCGCGCTCGCGAAGGCACTGGCACGCGTTCCAGTTAATCTGGTCTGTGTTGGAGGCGGCCGCCAATCCCAGGCGCGATGGCACCGTGGGACGTTTCAGCGGTCCCATCATCTCGACCGACGAGGGTGTCCCACGGCGCAACCAAGGCAATGCCGTGCTCTGCCTGGAGGACAACCACATCGGTCCCTCGATCGATCGCGCTGCCGTCGGTGGCGCGGGCGGCCGACACCTGGCGGAAGCCCGCCTGCTCGTAAACGATCTCCCCCGTGCCGCCTGACCGAATCGAGGAGGTGACCCGCGCCAGGGTGCCCGGCAGACGGTAGTCCGCTGGGTCCACGGCCTTATCCGCTGGAGCCACCACTCTGACGAGAAACTGGTAGATGAGCGCGGCGCCCGCGAAGCCACCAACCACGGCGACGGTTAGGCTGAGCAAGGACATCAAGCCGAAACCGTTGCGAGCGAGAAAGCCAATGCCTCCGAACCAGGTGGCAAAGGCGAGTACAGTGCTGATATTGATCGGCCCGAGGCCGTCATCCCCCCCCACATCGCCATTGCCGCTACCGAAGAGGCCAGCGTTGATCTCCAGGTCCGCCACTCCTAGGAGCAGCGAGACAACGGCAAAAAGGAGCCCGAACAAAAAACATCCCAAGAAGAGCGTATCTAGCGCGTCGTTGATGACCGGCATTGGCGGCCTCCCGTCTTGACCGCGTCCGAAGAGCGGGCTGGCGTGAATGGGGCTCTCACGTTTCGTACGGTCGCGCCGCACACATGGAGAGAAGCTCTATCCCGCCCCCTTGGGCGCTAGCGGCGGACCCGCATTGCGAATCTCGCCGAGGCACTCCTGGCTCTCGTCCCCGACAAGGACGGCCCATGGCTGGACGGACGC
>JAUJMG010000053.1:0-9754 GCA_030446955.1 Thermomicrobiales bacterium | reverse complement strand
ACGAACCGAGCCCGTTGCGGACCAGATAGCCCACACCCCCAAACCACGCAATGAACGCCAAGATGGTTGCGGAGTTGAGCGGGCCAACAGTGCCGTCGTCATGCCCTCCGCCAACATGAAGGCGACCGAGGTGAACGTGGAGGTGACCAACGTGAGCCCCGCCCAGAAGGAGTGACACGGCGGAGAAAAGGAGACCAAAGAGGAAGGAGCCGAGGAAAAGCGCGTCCAGACCATCGTTGACGACCAGCATCGCCGGCCTCCAGTGCCGCCCGGCCGCGAGATCCAGGAGGTAGCACCGAGCGCGTGGCGCCCCTCCCTGCATTTCATGGGTTCGACCGGCTAACATCGATTATACCACCGTCCATCCGCCCCCTTTGCAATTATCGGAGAATTTTCCGACGACACCTCTCAGCGAACTCACCGCTCGGCGGTGCGGTTGTTCGGTCGTGGTCGCCCCCCTATACTGAGGTGCCGCTTAGTGAGGAGTCTTTGTGTCCATGGCCAACCTGGAACCGACCAGCATCTCGTCCACCTTGGATGGGGAGGACATTGCTGTGGCCGCGACGGCCGTGGAGCAGGGTGCGGTCCTCGTCCCGCTTGGCGATGAACCGAAATACGGCAAGACAGATGTGGAGCCGAGCTCAGCGGCCGAGTCACCCCGCACCGAGCCAAGCCTGCGCCTTGAGACGATTCGGAATGATCCCGAGGTTCAAGCGTTCATCCGTCAGGCCAATAAGAACCTCGGCGTCCTCGGGTTCACGGAGCATGGTTTTCGTCACGTCGGATTGGTAGCGAACATCGCGCGTAATGTGCTCCGCCTTCTCGAGTACGACGAGCGGCAGCAGGAATTGGCCGCAGTTGCGGGCTACCTTCACGATATCGGCAACGTCATCAGTCGCCACGGACACGCCTCTACCGGGGCGGTGCTTGCCCATCCGATCCTGTTGCGGCTTGGCATGCCGCCCGATGACGTCGCGGTCGTGCTTGGGGCGATCGGGTCCCATGGGGATGATCATGGTCGGCTTGGGGAACCGGTGCATCCGGTCTCCGCGGCACTGATCCTGGCCGACAAATCGGATGTCCACCGGTCTCGCGTCCGCAACAACGACCCGGCCACCTTCGACCAGCACGACCGGGTGAACTACGCGGCGACTTCCTCTTTTCTCCGGGTCGACGCGGTGGCCAAGACGATCACCCTGGAACTCACGATCGACACGGTGATGGCTCCCGTGATGGAGTATTTTGAGATCTTCTTGCCCCGGATGTTGATGAGTCGTCACGCTGCCACCCTGCTGAGCTGCGTGTTCCATATCAGCATCAACGACGTGGTGGTGCTGTAGCCGTGGCAGTTGCGCTTGGGACCCGGCGACGCGGATCGGTCGGCGGGCTGGTCGTCGGCCACCGGCTCCGGGATTTCGACCCCTATATGCTGATTACCACGCTTGTCCTCATGGCCTTCGGCGTGGTGGCCATCTGGAGCGCTTCCGGACGCGAAGCGCTCACTCTCGGCAATCTGGGTGCCAAGCAAGCGCTCTACGGCATCCTCGGTCTTGTGGTCATGGCGCTGGTGGCCGGATTCGACTACCGGTTCTTTGCCTCGTTCGCCTGGATGATCTACGGCGTCGGCATCGCGTCGCTGGTTCTCGTCCTTCTCAAGGGGGAAATCGTCGCGGGCGCGCAGCGATGGTTCGTGATCGGTCCCATCTCGATCCAACCGTCGGAGTTCACCAAGCTCGCAACCATCATCGCCCTGGCAGCCTTCATCTCCTCGCGGGGCGCGGCAATGCGGGAGCTGGGCAACTTCCTCGTGTCGTTGGGGATTGTGCTGCTGCCGATGGCGCTGGTGTTCCAGCAGCCAGACCTCGGGACAACCCTAGTCCACGGCGTGATCTGGGTTTCGATGATGCTGGTGACCCAGACCCGCCGGCTCTACTTCGCGATTATGGCGATCCTCGCAGCGCCTGCCTTTGCCTTCGCCTGGGAGTTTGTCTTTCACGAGTACCAGCGACGGCGGCTGCTGGTCTCGTACAACCCGGACCTTGACCGGCTCGGAGAGGGATACAACATCCTTCAGGCCCGAATCAGCATCGGTTCGGGGGGTTGGTTGGGCGCGGGTCTCGGCGGTGGTTCCCAAAGCCAGTTGGAAATGCTGAAGGTCCGCGAGTCGGACTTCATCTTTGCCCACGTCAGCGGCATGTTCGGTTTTCTCGGGATGCTTGCGCTCTTTGCCTCGTTCGTTATTCTGCTGTGGCGCTGCCTCCGGGTCGTCGAGATCGCGCGGGACAGCTTTGGACAGTGCTTGGCCGTCGGCGTGAGCGGGGTGATGTTCTTCCAGGCCTTCGTCAACATCGGCATGAACGTCGGTCTGATGCCGGTGACGGGCATTACCCTCCCGTTTGTCAGCGCGGGATCATCCTCGGTCTGGACCTTCTTGATGGCTCAGGGCATCCTTCAGTCCATCCTAATGCGCCACCGTAAGCTCGCCTTCCAGGCCACCTGACGAGGGTCAGAGGCCAGAAGTCAGACGCCAGAACCAGCGTGGGGCGGAAATCAGCGCTCCTGCCAAGGAGATTGGCGAGCCATGACGCCGCCACCCCTTCCTAGACCCTGGTATTCGATATCTACCCACTGATCTCCGGCGTCTACTCCTCTCGTTGGGCGTCGTGGATAATCTGCTCGGCCAAATCCACCACGTCGCCCCCGTCCGTCCCGGCCACCGGAAGCAACTCGACCTCGACTGCCGCTTCCCTCGCTTGCAACCCACTATCGTCAGGGGCGGTTTCGTACAAGAGATGGTAAAGACGCTCTCCGTTCTCGCTAGAGTCCGACACCACCTTACATTGAGCAGCCCGGAGCCCCCGGTCGTTCAGAAACGCCAGCAGCAGGTCCAGGGTCCGGAAGCTCTCTAAGCTCCACATCAGCTCACCTCACGTTCCTATCATGCCGACAGGCCCCTCTAACCCAATCCCGCGCTCGCGTGGCAGCAGGACCGATGGGCGAAGGCTGTCAGGGCATCGGCAGGACCCTCAGATCCCCGGCTGCCTCTGCCGTCAGCCCGACCCGGTGTCTTTCAGATCAGGACCGCTGTTGCGGAGTTGTCGCGCTTGGTCATACAGCGAAGCGCGTGGCAGGCCGGTGATGGCAGCAGCCTCCCGCGCCGCCTGGCTCGGGCCCAGCCCGGCCTTCAGCAGACCCATGAGGATCGACCTCGCGTCATCCTCCCCGGCACCGGTCGCTTCCGGCGCCCCAACAACGACCACCACCTCCCCGCGCACCTCCTGGCCGGCATAGGATGCGGCCAGGGCTGACAGGGAGCCTCGCCGCGTCTCCTCGTGCACCTTCGTGAGCTCGCGGCTCACGGTGGCGCGCCGGTCACCGAGAACCTGGGCGAGCTCGGCGAGCGTCGACCCGACGCGAGACGGCGCCTCGAACAGCACGACCGGATACGGGCTCGACGCCGCGTGGCCGATCGCGATGCGGCGCTCTGGCCCACGCCGTGGCAGAAATCCGAGCGCCAGGAACGGACCGGGAACGAGGCCGGAGACGCCGACGGCGGCAATCAAGGCGGACGGACCAGGCACAGCCGAGATCGAGAAACCGGCCGCCGCCGCTGCCTCGACCAGATCATGGCCCGGGTCGGAGATGCCAGGGCTACCGGCGTCGGTGACGAGGGCGAGGTCGCCGGAAGCGAGCGACTCTAGCAGTTGCTCCCGCCGGGATCGCTCGTTATGGGCGTGGTAGCTGACCAGCGGCGTCGAGATCTCGAAGTGCCGGAGCAACCTGCCGGTGTGACGCGTATCCTCCGCAGCGATCAGCGGCACCTCCCGGAGCACACGAAGCGCCCGCGCGGAGATATCCTCAAGGTTGCCAATCGGCGTCGCGACAAGGTAAAGGGTACCCATGACCTCCGCTTGAGCGCGGCGCCGCAAACCGGCTATACTCGTGTACGAACATCCACCGCCAGCGCCAGCACAACCATCGGCACCGAGTCGCGTTGGCCGGCACGACCCCGAGCGGGAGGCCCCGACCCGATGAGCGCCCCGTCCCTCTTTGGCTTCGAGACTCCGTCCCTCCAACCCAACGATTCGCGCGGGATAGAACGTGAACTCATGGCGGAGGCGGCAGCTCCAGCGGGAGTTGGCGGAAGCCAGACGCAGTCATTGTATCGGAAGTACCGACCCCAGACGTTTCAAAGCGTCGATCTCGTCGGCCAGGAGCACGTCGTCCAGACGCTGCGCAACGCGATCCTGCTCGACCGCATTGCCCATGCCTACCTTTTCTGCGGTCCCCGTGGAACGGGCAAAACCACCACTGCGCGGCTTCTGGCAAAAGCGGTCAACTGCCTTGATCCTGACCCACTCCGCCGGCCATGCAACGTCTGCGCGAGCTGCCGGGCCATCGCGAGCGGCGCCGCGACCGACGTGATCGAGATCGACGCCGCCAGCAACCGCGGTATCGATGACATTCGCGATCTGCGAGAGCGGGTCAAATACGCGCCGACCCAACTCAAGACCAAGTTCTACATCATCGATGAGGCCCACCAAATCACCGGCCCAGCCGCCAACGCCTTCCTCAAGACGCTGGAGGAGCCTCCAGGCCACACCAAATTCGTCCTCGCCACGACCGATCCGGAGGAGTTGCTGCCAACGATCGTGTCGCGCTGTCAGCGGTTCGACTTTCGGCGGATCGCCCTCGAACCGATGGTCGAGCGGCTGCGTACGGTGGCCGCCGCGGAAGGGCTGACAGTGGAGGAAGAGGCCTTCGCGGTCATTGCCCGCCACGCCACCGGGAGCCTTCGTGACGCCCTCGGCCTCCTTGACCAACTCGCCGTGTATCAGGAGCAGGAGGCTCAGGCCCAAGGCCCTATATCTGCCGATGCCGTGCGAGCGTTGCTCGGCGTGAGCCGCAACGAGCGAGTCGAGACGTTGGTTGAGGCGCTGGCCGCCCGGGACCCCGCTCTCGCCCTCGGCACGGTGAATGCTGCGGTCGAGGCCGGTGAAGATCCGCGCCAGATCAACCGGCAGCTCGTTGCCTATCTCCGGGTCCTACTCCACCAACGAGCCTGCGGGTCGGCAGACGCCGATGATCGGGCCCGTGAGCTTGCGTCCAGGTTCGATCTCCTGGAGCTTGCCGACCTGACGCGTCGTTTCGGTGAGATCGATTACAAGATCCGCCACGCCGCCTTCAGCCAACTGCCGCTCGAAGTCACGCTCGTCGAAGGGATCCTCCGCCGCGGCGGGGCAGCGACCGTAAGTCGAGCCGCCTCACCGGACGATAACGCCCCGGCTCAGCTGCCCGCGTCGTCCCGGGCTGTCGCATCCACCCCGGCGACGCACGATGGCCATGCCTCACCGGCACCAGCTAAACCGTCAGGGGTAGTTGACGAGGCACCTGCGGCACAGCGACCACCATCCACCGCGCTCCGAGACCGCGTCCGCGGAACGTCATCTCCGGTCGCCCCAGCCGCGTCAGCCGATGGATCCGGGCCGCCTCGGCTGCCAACTCCAGCGCACGTCGCTGGCGACGGGGCGGGACGCCAGGCGGGTGCTACACCGCTCGATCATTCCATCTCTCATAGCGAGGGGACCACTCAGCCTGGTGGGCTTGACGTCGAGCGCATCGCCGACCTCTGGCCCCGGATCCGTCAGGACGTCAAAGCGATCAACCGCAGGATCGAGGCGCTGCTCAGCTCGGTCGATCCCACTGCCGTCCACGGGGACAACATTGTCCTGGTCGCGGCGTACGAGTTTCACCGTAACCGGCTCAATGCGGACGAGGTCCGCCAGGTGGTCGAGGACGTGATCGGCCGGCTCGTTGGGAACCAAGTTCGCATCTCATGCGTCTTGCGAGGGGAACTGCTCTCATCCGGCCCCGCCGTAATGGCCAGCGCCCGGGGGTCGGCAATGACCCCGGTCAACGCCCCGGATCGGTCGGACCAACCTCAGGGCTCGTTCACCAATGACGTACCAGGGCCGCTGCCATCGGAGGGCATTGATGAGCCGGTCTCTGACACCGGTTCGGACGACGATGATCGACGCCTTCAGGCCGCAAAAAACATCTTCGATGCCGAAGAGATCAGTCGGTAGCTCATCCGGCTAGCACAGGCTCGACGCCTCCTGCCAAGGTCGATAACGGAGAACGGCTGCCTCGCCTGGTCTGTTCGACCGAGATCAGCAGGGAGAAGACCACAACTCGTGAGAGCAACCAGGGACGTCTACTCCGGCCTACCCTTCACTGACCGGAGTCCTTGGGCTTGAATCGACACGTCAGGTTCCGGGGTGGCCTCCTCCAATCGGGGGCTGGCCAGTGGGGAGACGGCGGGGGATGCGACGGGGCTAGCAGGACTACCGGGGTCGGCTTCATAGATCTTCACCGGCTGCCCGCTACGGTCGACCCGGTGGAGCGCAAACGGGCTTCCAGTGTCAGCGCTTTCCTCAGTTGATGAGCCCTCGACCGTGCGCCAAACAAGACCCCGATTGGTCCACCAGGCGTCAGTGACCGTCTGCCCGGCGGGCACGGGCACCTGGTAGCCGGCTCCGCCGGCTAAAGGCTGCACCCAGAGGCTGTGGAATGCCAGATCCTGGCCCCCGGGAGCCCAGATGGTATAGGCAACCGCTCGACCGTCAGGCGACGGGGCAACCCCAACCACCCGTGCGGCCGGGGCCAGCCGTCCAGCGCTCGCAACCAGGGTCAAATCCTCCCCGCCCGCCGAGATGGAGAACAGATCCCGGCCGGTGCCGGCACCGGCCGGCGCTCCGGAGGCGGTGAAGAGAATGCCGCTTCCATCCGGACGCCACGCCAAGTCAGCGACCGAGTCAGCGCTTCCCGGCTGCCGGGGTGCCACCGCAACCGGGTCAAGGGACGGCGCTCCTGTTGACGCAACGTAGAGCGCCGCGTCCGACGTATCGCTTCGGTTTGATGCAATAAACGCAACAGCGCCACCGGCCGGAGACCAGGCGGCGGCGGCGGGCATGAGGCTCTCATCCAGCGCCAGCGGCGCCGGTTCCCCATCGGGAAGAGGAATGGCCCAGAGCCGACCGCCGGTCACGGCCAGGAGTTGATCACCCTGCGGAGACCAGTCCAGGGTCGGCTCATCCAGTCCTGAGATGGCACCGCTGCCTGTCGCATCGTCGGCCGGAGCCTCCAACCCGTCCCACCGGTGAAGCTCTCGACCGTCCGCATCAAGGATGACGAGCGCTCCGGTGTCCGGCCCGTCATCCTCACGGAGCAAGACCGCCACCTCATTGGCGGCCGGTGACGAGGCCACGGCAACCACACGAGCGGACCCAGGATCGAGGATCAGACGCGCCTGGGAGCCGTCACTCGAGACGCTCCAGACCTGGTTGCCTTGGAGAAAGAACAACCTGTCCGGGGCTCCTCGCGCCACGAGAAGTGTTTGGGGAGAAGCTTGAGGACGAGGCGCTGATTGGGTGGGCGTCGGTTCCTGCTCCACGGCGGCAGCCGGCGTTGCACCAGCCACATCCTCCGCAGGTATGGGGTCGTTCGCGAAGCGCCGGTCAGAATCGTCGGCACATCCAACGAGGGTGGCCAAGGCCAGCAGCGCTAGCCCCCCCCAAATGCTACCGCCCATCCGCACGGTCGCGTACCCCTTAACGAGCCTGCATACCCTTCGCGCGTCGCTCTCCATCAGGATGCGCGAAAGTTGTGCAAATCACTGAACTAAGCTGGACACCGCCCTATAGTTACCGCGGGAGGGAAACCAAGGTGGGCTTCTTCGACCGGCTTAGGGTCGATCCAGTATATAACACCCGAGCGGTCGTTCAGCGCACCGGCGTGCCCGCGGACACGTTCCGGGCCTGGGAGCGTCGGTATGGGCTGCCGATGCCGAGCCGCACCGAGGGCAACCAGCGTCTCTACTCCGAGCGGGACGTGGCCATCATCGCCTGGCTGCGTGATCAGACGCGAGACGGATTGACCATTAGCCAAGCGGTTGCCCTCTTCCGAACTGAGGACGATCAGCCTTCCGCCTCGATCACGCGGGAAGGGGGGCCGCGCCCGTCGGATCCGGAAGCGCAATCTCGACGCAGTCAGAACGGTGCCCCCCAAGATCGCCTAGCCGCGTACCGGGATGAGGTCATTGAGGCATTAATCACCTTTGATGCGGCCCGGGCGGACCGCGCGGTGGAGGAAGCCCTGGCCCTCCTGCCCTTGGAGGATGTCTGCCTCAATGTCCTCCAGGCCGCCTTAGTCGAGATTGGCGAGCGTTGGCTTCGAGGCGACGTCAGCATCAGCTCGGAGCACTACGCGAGCCACTTCGTCATGCGCAAGATCGGCACGCTGTTCAACTTGTCCCGGCCGGAAGTCGGTCGGGGCCCGCTCCTCGCTGCCTGCGTGGAGGGAGAGCTACACGAGGTGGGCCTGCTGCTGACCTGCCTCTTTCTGTCCCGACGGGGCTACCGTATCGTCTACCTGGGCGCCAACCTGCCAATCGACGACCTTCTCGACGCGACGAATCGGACCAAGCCGGCCCTGGTGCTGCTTTCGGCCTCTACCCACCAAGGCGCGGAACGTCTGATTGCTGCCTCCCGTCTCCTCAGCGGATCTGCTCCCGCCCCCTCCGCTGGACCGGACGTTCCCAAGGATCAGCATCGTCCGCTGCTAGGGTACGGCGGTCACGTATTCCTCGTTGACCCCGGCCTTTGTGAGAACGTCGAGGGCGTTTTTCTCGGCCGCGACGCGGACGAGGCAGTCGCCACGGTCGACCGCATGCTCGTCAATCCGGCGGCCTGACCACGGCGCTTGCCTAACCGGAACCACGTCCCTCTCCCACCACACCGACCAACACCTACCCGTGGGCGTCCGCGAACCCTGAGTCCGCAATACCCGCGACTCCGAGCGGCAGCAGTACGGCCACGGAGGGAGCCAGGGGGCTGTGCTAAACTCGTTGGTCGATCCTCCCGTCACACCGCACAGTCGGCCGTGGCCGCCAGGGTAGGCTTGCGCCACCGGAGTAACGCGCCATGACATTGTTGACCGTCGGCGATGTTGAGCATGTCGCCGCCCTCGCCCGACTCGGGTTGACCGAGACCGAGAAAGACCGGCTAAGGGACCAACTCTCTTCGATCCTAGAGCACATTGCGGCCCTCAACGAGGTCGATACCTCGGCCATTCCACCAACCGCCCAAGTCATCGCCCAGGCGAACGTTCTTCGCGCTGATCAGGTCCGTCCCTCCCTGCCACGAGAGCGTGTTCTCGCCAACGCGCCGCGCCATACCGACGGCTTCTTCGAGGTCCACGCGGTGCTCACTGGAACGGACGAGGGGGACGCGTGATGGGTGCCCCAACCTCTGATCCATTCCGTGACGACCTGACGGCGCTGTCGGCGGCCGAGGCGCGGCGCCATCTCGATGCTCGGGCGTTCTCGGCGGTCGAGCTGATAGAGGCTCACCTCAGGCGCATCGCCGCGCTGGACGGCAACCTTCACTGCTACATCGAGGTCATGGCCGAGGTCGCCCGAAGCCAGGCGCAAGCGGCCGATGAGCGTATCGCCCGCGGAGAGGCGGATCTGCTGACCGGGATACCGGTCGCCTTGAAAGACGTGCTCTGCACCATCGACGCACCGACCACCGCCGGATCTCAGATCCTGCGGGGCTACCGTTCACCCTATGACGCCACGGTTGTGGCTCGCCTGCGAGACGCCGGCGCGGTCTTCCTTGGCAAAGCCAACACGGATGAGTTCGCGATGGGTTCCTCCACCGAGCACTCCTCCTTCTTCACGACCCGCAACCCGTGG
>JAUJMG010000331.1 GCA_030446955.1 Thermomicrobiales bacterium | reverse complement strand
GGACCAAGGGGTTGGGGGTTCGAGTCCCTCCGAGGGTACCCTCTCTACCTGCCGTCCTTCCTCTCTCTGTGCAGAGAAGGATCATCGCGGCGGAAATTCTCTTCCCAGTGGCGGCGCACATCCTCTCCATCGGCACCGGGTTGTTGCTCGGCTGCCTCACCGATACAAACGCCCTTTCCTAGACTCACCCTGAGCACTCGGTCCTTGACGCTGTCTTGCTCCTGGTGAGGAGGCCAGCCGCATGGCATGGCGAGTCGACAAGTACGTCGGCCCTTCCACCCGCGTCCCCCTGCGCTCCGAGGCGCGAAGTCGGGGTGCCGGCGAGAGGCACTACCCGGCCCTCGGCGGCTTCGCCGCGAGTCCGAGATCTCTACACCGTTCCCTAAAGCCCTCCGCCAGGATGCTGCTCTTGGCCACGCCACACTAGCCCGCCTTGGCAAGGCCACCCCAAGCTCAGCACGTCCTACTCGCCGCACTCGCTGATTTCCATGCATTCCTCCCCCGGCTCCTCGTGCCAGTGGTTGCCCGCCGACTGGCTCACGCCTACGGACCTAAGGGCCGGGGGGGCAATGTCAAAGATGCCCGCGGAGCGGATACCGAACCTGAGCGCCGGAGAAATCCTCCTCCTCCTGCTCCACGCCAGGGCGAGGTTCACGAACGCGGCAAACGTTGGGCGAACACGTATTGGGCTCGAGCATGCAAGAGGCTCTTCTCTCCGGGAGGGGCGCGAAGGACCCGGTCAGCCCGGTCCGCGGGGCAGCCGTGACTTCTTTCCAAGAGCCTGTGGCGAGGACCCACATGCTCCGCTGTCACCCAGTGCTACCGGCGGCTGGGAATACGGGCTGGGCCGGAGAGGAACTCCTATAAGTCCCGTCACACGTTTGCGACCACCTACGCGCTGAATGGTGAATCTTGTGGTCGAGAGCAGCAGGGCTCGGGGTGGTAGCGCGCTCGTGCTCATCCAATGGCAGCAGGATCACGCCGACCCAGTGCCGGTTCCGCTCAGCCGATCAACCCGAGCCAGCGCCAGTAGGGGATGCTGGCCAGAATCGCGACGAGGACGAACCCGGCGTAGGCGAAGGCCAGTGGCCGCGCCTGCTGGTGGGAGAAAGCCCGCTCCCCAGTCGCATAGTAGGCCGCTTGGTAAAGCACGTTCTGCTGCGGATAGAGCCACAGGTTGTTCGCTAGGATGAGCGTGAACATAACCACCCACGGTTCCACGCCGGCCGAGGCGGCCATCGGGATGAGGGCCACCCCCAGCAATAGGACGATCGGGCTTGGACGGAGAGCCAGCCCCACGAGCGCCGCGAGCACTGCGACCACGACGAGGCACCTGACCGCGCTGCCGCCGACCAGCCCCGTCACGCCCCCCAGTTGCTCGCTGAGCCAGCGGTCGAGTCCAACGTGGGCAAAGACCCGGCCGAAGCTGAGGATGACCCCGAGGTACAGCAGGAAGCTGACGTTCACACCCTGTTCGAAGGTCGCGTTGTCGAGTGGCCCGAGCAGGAACAGGAGCGCCACCGCCGCGACGGCAATCCACGCCGGGTCGATGCCGTGGAACGCTTGCGTGGCGAAGCCGACAAGCAGACCTGCCAGGACGGCCACCGCGCTCCACTCGTCGCGCGAGAGCCGCCCCAGCACTCGCCGTTGCAGGGCGAGCGTCTCGGCCGGCAAGTCCTCATTGCCCTCGGGCCGGTACCGGGTCACCAGAAACGCCATCGTCAGCGCGAAGAGGATGAGGCAGGTCGGCAGGGCCGCGACGACCCAGGAGATCCAGTTCACGCCTGCGCGGTCCTCGGGCGGGAGCAGCCCATAGGCGATCAGGCCACCCGTCGTTCCCGTGAGGAAGAGCGGGCCCATCATCCCGAATCCGATGTAGGTGGAAAGCGCCAGGCCAGCGGTACCTTGGGAGCGGGGCGGGTAGCGGAGGGTGTCCGCGATGTCCTGGGCCAGCGGCGTGGCCAGCATCACCCGGCCCGGTGGGCTCGGCATCCCAGCCGAGAAGAGGAGCCCGAGACCGGCCAGGGTAAGACAGCGGATCTGATGGTTCGCCGGCAGGCGACGCACTAGCTCGACGGCTCCCCGGTAGAGCAGGCCGCTGCGAGCGACCGCGGCGCCGATCGCCATAGTGGTAAGGAGCAGGAACCAGGTGGAGCCGGAAAACCCAGAGGTTGCCACCTCCGCGGGCACCGTACCAGTGACAACCCAGGCGGCGACCATTATCAGGCCCAGCAGGTGGTCGGGGAGGATCTCCAGGAAGCCGAGCCCGATGAGGGCGGCGACGGTCGCCAGAACGCGCACGCCGCCCACGGGCAACCCGGGCGGCGGCGGTAGAAACCAGCCCGCCGCCACCAGTGCGAGGATCACCACGGCTACCAGGGCACGGATCGACGGCCGTCGCCACCGCACGAGGGCCAGATTGGCGGTGCCGTAGGTCCGCCACCAGGGGAGTCGCGCCCGGAGCCGGATCGCCCGGCCGTTCCGTTTCCCATCAGTCGGGGGCTCGGTTAGCGATCGCGGCTGCCCGTCGTCGTCACAGGCGGCTGTCTCGTCCGGATCACCTCCTGCCTCCATCGCCCGGTGGAGGCAGGCCAGCGAGCTCTCCTGGTCTCCAACCCGCTCGTACAGTTTGGCCAACGCTCGCTGGTCGTCGGCTGCAAGCGGTGCTCGCCGGTGGGATCGGGTGCGCCGCTCTGCCTCGCGGTACGCCTCGATCGCCTGCTCAAGCTTGCCCTGTGCGGCGCAGGACTCCGCCAACAGGCGCACCAGGGCCGGCTGCGACCAGAGCAGCCGCTCGGGCGAGGACCGCAGATAAGCTTCCACCCGCACCGGGTCTCGTTCAGCGACGGTCGCCCCGCGCTCCTCTAGGACTCGCACCAGCCGCGGCCAGTCACCGGCGGACTGGAGCAGATCCATGGCGTCGGCCGGATCCGCGTCGGGACGGGCTAGGAGAGCGTCCGCCGCACGGCGGCGAAACGCGTTCACGTTTCTCTCGCCCACCTCTACCCGAAGTTGACGTAACAGGAACTGGCGAAAGGGCTCCTGGAGAAACGCGAACCAGCCCGCGGGCTCGACCGGCCGGAAGAAGACCGCCTCCTCGACCAGGTGCTCGAAGGGCACCTCGGACCACGTTTCACCCAAGGTCGTCCGCAGCAGGGTGATGTCGAACCGGGCGAAGATGGAAAGGCGGCGCAGCAAGGCTTGGGACGAGGGATCCAGCACCCCGTAGGCTGCACGAGCGACGGCGGCAACGTCCTGCTGGCTCGTGGTCAACCGGTGCGTCACCTCGGAGAGACGACGCGAGAGCTCGGCCGCGATCTGAACCGCCAGCCGGGGCTGGTCGTGGAGGAGGGCGTCGAAGCGGTCCCACGGCAGCTTCCAGAGGGTCAGCGGCGTGGCGGCAACTGCGCTAGAGGAGCGGGGGGCGCCCGTCAGCAGCGCTCCTTCACCGAAGTGGGCCGGAGCTTCCAGCGTCGTCACCGCTTGCGTCCCATCCGCCTCGGCGACGGTGACCGCGACGGTACCCGACCGGATGAGATACAGACCATCCCCTGGATCGCCCTCACGGAAGACGGCTGCGCCGGAGGGAACGTGGAACTCCTCGAGGTCGGGCACCAGCCGCGCAAGATCGACAGGGCTTAGCTCGCAGAAGAACGGCGTGGCGGCGAGGGCTTCGGCGGCACTAAGGGCTGGAGTTGCTCCCGCCGCGGGTGGGGTTGCGGCGGGGGGTGGCGCGGTCGGGCTTCTCACAGGTCAGGGTCCCAGCGGACGAACGCGGCAGATCGCGCTACGCGAGAGGTAGCAGGACCGCGCCTTCCGTGTTGTGTTCGATCGGCTGTTCAGTCGCGTTCGGAGGGGAGAGAACCTACGAGGTACACAGGGAATGGAGGATCATGATCTCCTCCTCGCCCCCGCGGAGGGGCGCAAGAGCCCTGCCACGGGTCGAATGTTGACGTCACCTCCGCACCAGCCGTCTCCAGTGCTTCAGTCGGCGGGGGTGTCTGTGCTCATCCTGACCCGGCGCCCGCTTCAAAGTCGGACACCTTAGGTTACCCGCCGCCCATCCGGCTTGTGAGACCGCCGTCGACCCAGATGATCTGGCCCGTGATGTAGGCGGCACCGGGAGAGCACAGGAAGACCGCCAGGGGGCCGATGTCCTCCGGGAAGCCAACCCGTCCCGCCGGGATGCCGCGAGCCGCCTTCTCACGGTCGTAGTTTGGAGTGCGGTAGCGCTCGACCTCGATCGCCCCGGGGGCGATCGCGTTGACCTGGATGTCGTGCGGGGCAAGCTCAACACCGCATGCCTTGGTGAACATGTTGATGCCGCCCTTGCTAGCCTCGTAGTGGCTGTGCTTAGGCGAGGCCCCGAACCCGTGGACCGAGCTGAGGTTGATGACGCGCCCGCCCGAACCCTGCCGGACCATCTCACGTGCCGCCCGCTGGGTGCAGAAAAATGCCCCGCGCAGGTTGATGTCCAGCGTCCTGTCCCACTCCTCGGGCGTCATCTCCAGCAGAGGACGCGGGTCGGTAATGCCCGAGTTGTTGACTAGAATGTCGACGCGGCCGAACTCAGTGAGTGTCGCGTCGAACAGTTTCTCCACCTCGGCCTGGACGCGCACGTCGCACTGCTGGGTGAGTACCCGGCCCCTTTCCGAAGCCGTTCAGCCAACTGCTCGGCGCCCTCGGTGTTGCTGTGGTAGGCGACAACGACGGCGGCACCCGCTCCAACAAGCGACTCGCTGATACCGGCGCCGATGCCGGTTCCCGCCCCCGTCACAACGGCTACCTTGCCCGCGAGCAGATCCGCCTTGAACATCCCGCCCTCCCGAGTCGACCACCGCGCGCCGGTACCCCGTCGCACTTCCAACCGCTGCCGATGCGCACCTTCCAGACCAGGACCCACGCGTGTCTCAGGCGGTCGGTGGCCATCCCACACCACGTCGCAGAACCTCTTATTGGCCCGAGCCAGGCGTTGGTCTTGCTTGTCGAGGACCCGCTCCCACTTAGA
>JAUJMG010000330.1 GCA_030446955.1 Thermomicrobiales bacterium | reverse complement strand
GCGCCTGGATAACCGGTCAAATCCTCCACTCCGAAGGCGGGTTCGAGCGGTAGCCCGCCCTCGGCGCAGCGCCTGCCCGCCGGTGGCGCGCCACGTGCTATGATGGTTAGTGTTTCCCGCGGGCACAGCCCGCGGTTTTTCGTACATGAGATTGGCACGAGGACGGCGTGATGGCCCTGCGAGATCAGGTTAGTGACAAAGTAGCAATGGTATTCCCTGGCCAGGGAAGCCAATTCGTCGGCATGGGCCGGGCCATCTTTGACGCCTCCGCCGCCGCGCGCCGCATCTTCGAGCAGGCCGACGGTATCCTCGGCATTCCCCTCTCCCGGCTCTGCTTTGAAGGACCGGCTCCGGAACTCGAAGACACGATCAATGCCCAACCCGCCATCCTGACCGTGAGCACGGCCACCTTGGAGGCGATCAAGGAGCGCGCTCAGGCCGCTGGTGAGAAGATCACGCCGATCGTGGTTGCCGGACACTCGCTGGGCGAGTTCTCCGCCCTGGTCGCAGCCGGTGCGCTGGATTTCGCCACCGCGCTGCCTCTGGTGAGGGAGCGTGGGCGTCTCATGAAGGAAGCCGGCGAAGAGCGACCGGGCGGGATGGCAGCGGTTATCGGGCTCGACGAGGAGGAGTTGGCGGCAGTCTGTGCCGAGGCCGAGCGGGAAGGGGTGATCGCGATCGCGAACGCCAACTGCCCCGGGCAAACGGTCATCTCCGGCGAACTGCGAGCGCTCGTCCGGGCGATGGACCTGGCAAAGGCACGTGGGGCGAAGCGGGTGGCCCGCCTTGGAGTAAGCATCGCCTCGCACTCGCCGCTGATGACGCGGGCCTCGGCTCAACTCGGCGACTTGGTTGGCAAGGTACCCCTTCGGCAGCCGCAGGTGCCGATTGTGGCCAATATCACTGGCCAGGTGATCACGACAGCGGACGAGATTCGCCAGGAGTTGGCCCACCAGGTTGAGCGGCCCGTCAACTGGACCCGCTCCGTCCGCGAGATGGTCAACGCGGGCGCCAGCACCTTCGTCGAGGTGGGGCCAGGGCAAGTGCTCTCTGGACTGATCCGCCGCGTCAGCCGGGACGCGACGACGCTTGCCGCAAGCGACCTCGGCCTCGGATTACCCCCCGCCGACCGGCCGACCCGACCAGCCACCGCGAGCTGACTCCGGGCCGGCACGCGGCTGGCTGCGCCGCTGCCCTGACCCGTATACTGACGGTTTATTGTCTGAGCGGTTTCTTTGCGTCATCTTTGATGTTCTCCTCGCTGCGCCCGTACGCGATCACCTCGCGGCGCGGGGGGGTCAGCGTTGACGATGTGCAGCGCAACGCTGGGACGAGCGCACGCGAGACGGGAAAGGGAGCCGACGTGGGACGCGTGGTCGTAACAGGAGTGGGAGCGGTCACCCCACTCGGCATCGGGGCGGAAGCCTTCTGGACAGGGCTGACCGCTGGACGATCTGGGATCCGTCAGATCGAGCACTTTGACGCCTCGAACCTCTCGGTCCAGATTGCCGGCGAGGTCCCCGGATTCGTTCCGAAGGACTTCATGGATCCCAAGGCCGCCCGCCGCATGGACCGCTTTGCTCAGTTCGCGGTCGCCGCCGCACGGGAAGCAATTGACCACTCCGGCCTAGAGATCACTGACGCCAACCGCGAGCGAGTTGGCGTGATGGTCAACACCGGCGGCGGTGGCATCGCAACCATCGAGAACGAAGTCACCACCATGGTGGCAAAGGGAGCCAACCGGGTCAGCCCCTTTCTGATTCCGATGTTCGCCCCGAACATGGCGAGTTGCCAGGTCTCGATCACCTTCGGCATCCGGGGGCCATCGGTCACGTCCGTCGCCGCCTGCGCCGCCGGAGTGCAAGCCTTCGTCGACGCGGTCTACATGATCGAGCGGGGAGAGGTGGATGTCGTTATCACCGGCGGCGCCGAGGCGGGCATCACCCCCGTCGCTATCGCCGGGCTCGCCAACATGGGTGCCCTCTCCCGTCGCAATGACGACCCAGCCAGCGCCAGCCGTCCGTTCGACTGTGGACGGGACGGCTTCGTCTTTGGCGAGGGTGCGGCGGTGATGGTCCTGGAGTCGGAGGAACATGCCGCCCAGCGCGGCGCGTCCGTCATCTGCGAGGCCGGCGGCGGCGCCTACACCTCTGACGCCTTCCACATCACCGCCCCCGATCCGAACGGCGCCGGCGCCACGCTCGCGATGAAGCGAGCCCTGGGTCGAGCTGGGCTGGAGCCAGCCGATGTCGGGTACGTCGCTGCGCATGCCACCGCGACGCCGTTGGGAGACATCGCCGAGACGAAGGCGATCAAGGAAGCCTTCGGCGAGCACGCTCCCGCACTGGCTATTTCGGCCAACAAGTCGATGATAGGCCACCTGCTCGGGGCTGCTGGGGCGGTCTCCTCGCTGGCCTGTGTACTGGCGATCCGGGACAACTGCGTGCCCCCAACGATCAATCTGGTCGATCAGGATCCAGCCTGCGACCTGGACTACGTCCCGAACACCGCGCGAGCGATGACCGTGGACGCTGCCGTCGCCAACGGCTTCGGCTTCGGCGGCCAGAACGCCTGCGCGGTGTTCCGCCGCATCTGATCCCGCGACCTGAACCTCCTGCGCCGCGGCCGTCTCTCGGCCGCGGCGCAGCTTTTTGGTTCCCATCGGCAGGAGGGATCCGCCCCGTTCGCGAGCAACTCTGCTGCCTGTGGCATGATGGCGGCCTCATCGAGGGTAGTGGGTGGTGCGACAGTGCATGGGGTCGCACCCGACAGGCGGGCGCCGCACTGGGCGGGCAGCCAGCGGGCAAGGGGGGATGATGCGATTCGAAGGGCGGACGGCGATCGTGACCGGAGCGGCTCGCGGCATCGGACGGGCGATCGCCGCCCGGCTGGCCGGAGACGGGGCGCAGGTGATGGTCATGGATCTGGATGAGATTGGGGCCGAGACCGCGGCGGCAGAGATCGGAGACCGCGCGCTGGCCCACCGGCTGGACGTGACGTCTGCCGACTCCTGGGCGCAGGCAACCGCCCGGGCAACAGAAGCGTGGGGGCATCTGGACCTCCTCGTCAACAATGCTGGCATTGCCGGCCGATCGGCGCCAACCTGGGAACTCGCGGTCGAGGAGTGGCTGGACGTGATCGCCATCGACCTGACCGGGGTCTTTCTCGGCTGCCGCGCCGTGCTGCCGGGGATGCTCGATGCGGGTTACGGCAGGATCGTGAACATCGCCTCGATCGCGGGCAAGGAGGGCAACCCGAACGCGGTGCCCTACTCCGCCGCCAAATCGGGCGTGATTGGGTTGACCAAGGCGGTGGCCAAGGAAGTTGCAACGCGCGGGGTGCTGGTCAACTGCGTGACACCGGCCGTGATCGAAACGCCAATCCTGCAGCAGGTCAGCGAGGAGCACGTCCGATACATGACGAGCCGGATCCCGATGGGACGGGTCGGTCAGCCGGAGGAAGTCGCGGCGCTCGTCGCCTTTCTCTGCTCCGACGAGGTCAGTTTCTCGACAGGAGCGGTCTTTGACCTCTCGGGCGGCCGGGCGACTTACTAAGAACGGCCGGCGATCGAGGCGTTACCAGCAGGTTCCTGCATGGCTTAGCGTGACTAGAAGCCAGCTACGGCGCGTGGCAGGAAGGGGCGCGGTCGATGGCGCAGGCCATAGCGAACTCCCGACGCGTGGGGTCGGTGGGCGTAACAGGCTGGCTTGCCCCCGTCCGGACGAAGCCATGACGCGCATACAAACGCTCAGCCGGGCCGTTATCGGCGGAGACCCACAGTCGTAGTTCCGCATGGCCTTGCTCGCGCGCCCAATCCAGCACCGCCTGCACCAACAGGTCCCCGACGCCACGACCGCGCCAGGTGGGATGGACCCACAGGGAGACCAGTTCGGCTCCGTCCTCGGCCACCCCGCCGGCGGTTCCCACCGCCTCTCGTCGACACCGAACCACGAACTGTGCCCGGCGGGCGAGACGGGCGCGCCAGTCGGAGGCCCGCAGATGGCGCTCCTCCATCAACGTTGAGCCGAACGCAGAAGGGGACTCCGCCAGCGCCGCCAGCCGGAGTGCGCGATATTCTCGCCATGCCTCGGGCGTGAGTCGAGCGAGCTCCAACTGCTCCATGGTTTTCATTCTGCCTACTTCGGGGACGACCCGCAAGCTGGAACGCAGAGTGGTTCTACCAGGCATGCTGGCAAGACAGGCAGGCAACTCCTCCGCAACGAGGTCAGGTGAGCACTGCCGGGATCGCCGGGCCCATGCCTGTCTCGTTGACACCGCGGCTACTTCCCACCTGTTACCGGTCGTACCAGGGCGGCCCCTTTCACCGCGCGCGACCCAACCTGAACCGCCAGCGCGTACAGAAGGGCCCCGCCCTGCCCGATCTCCGGTAGAGCGGGGTCCTTTCCTCGTAGCTGGTGAACCGCCCGGTGGGCCGCACGGCCACGAGGATCGATTCCAGGATCCCCGTGCGCCGCTCAACGGTTAGGCGGCTCTTGGCGACACGGTCGCAGGCCTCAGGGCCGTCGTCACGGGAGAGGGGACGGGGGCAGCGACCGGCTTCGCGTGGTTGACCCGCGGCGCCGCCCAACCCAACTCCCAGGCCGGGCCGCTGAAGTCGCCGTCCTCGCTCACCGGAGCCAAACCCTGAGTGCTTCCCGGCTCGACCGGCAGCGGGCGGGCGACGATGCGGCGAAGACCGCTCCGCTCGTAGAGGTTCCAGGGGGTCTTGCCGAGGGCGCTGTCGGCGACGGCACGCAGCAGCAGGCGGTTGGCGCGGACCGGCTTCGCCGCCAGGTAGGCGAAGGAGCCGAATCCCGGCACCGCCGAGAGCACCACCACCAGCGGCGAATGGATGCTCCAGGCCAACTTCCAGGCCTCCCGGTCGATCTGCCGCCGGAACAAGCGGGTCGTCGCCACCGCAAGCGCGCCGAGGACCATCAGCGGTCGGACGATACTGCCGAGCGGGAAGCGAAGCGGGATGCTGATCAGGAAGTGGGCGCCGAGGTAGGGCACCATCA
>JAUJMG010000052.1:12560-16463 GCA_030446955.1 Thermomicrobiales bacterium | reverse complement strand
CCCGACATAACGTGCGACTTGACCTTATGTTAGAATGCGGCGTCTGAAACGGTCGGCATCCCGCAATGCTTGGCCCGCGGAAGCGGTGCTGTGGAGCGTTGCTGGTCAGGCGGTGGTAGTGGTTGGGGGAGGGGAACCAAGCGCATGATCGTCGGCGTGCCGCGCGAGATTAAGGATCGCGAGAACCGTGTCTCAACGACGCCGGCCGGGGTGGCCGAGTATGTCGCGCGGGGCCATGAGGTCCTGGTGGAGCGGGAAGCCGGTACCGGCAGCGGGTTCTCCGACGCGGAGTACGTAGCTGCCGGTGCCACCGTGATCGACACGCACGAGACGGTCTTCGAACGGGCCGAGATGATCGTCAAGGTCAAGGAACCGATTGCCGAGGAGTATGACCTGCTCCGTCCCGATCAACTCCTCTTCACCTACCTCCACCTGGCCGCGGAAGAAGCCTTGACCCACGCGTTGATGCGCAACCGGGTCAAAGCGGTGGCCTACGAGACGGTTCAACTCCCCAACGGCGTGCTGCCCCTCCTGACCCCGATGAGCGAAGTCGCCGGCCGCATGGCGGTTCAGGTTGGTGCGCACTACCTCGAACGGACCCAGGGCGGCCGGGGCATGCTCCTGGGCGGGGTACCCGGGGTACCCGGCGCCAACGTCGTGATCGTTGGCGGCGGCGTTGTCGGCACGAACGCGGCCCAGATGGCCCTCGGGATGGGCGCCAACGTCACGATCCTGGATCGCAATGTCGAGCGCCTTCGCTACTTGGACCAGGTGCTTCACGGGCGCATCCACACCCTTGCCTCCAACCGCCAGAATGTCGCCGCGGCCGTACGGGAAGCGGACGTGGTGATCGGCGGTGTCCTGATCGCCGGGGCAAAGGCGCCCAAGCTGGTGACCCGCGAAATGATTGGCACGATGCGGCCCGGTGCGGTGGTGATCGATGTCGCCATCGACCAGGGCGGATGCATTGAGACGGCCAAGCCGACTTCCCACAGCGACCCGATCTACACCGTGGACGGCGTCATCCATTACTGCGTCACCAATATGCCCGGCGCCGTGCCCCGTACAAGCACGTTCGCCCTCTCCAACGTGACGCTGCCGTACGCCCTCGAGTTGGCCGATCTCGGGTTGGACGAGGCCATCGCCCGCGATCCGGTCCTCGCGAAGGGCGTCAACGTCTTGGATGGTCGTGTCACCTATGCGGCCGTGGCCGAAGCCTTCGGCCTTGAGGCCGTGCCGCTCGCCGGGGTTGCGTAGCGGATCAGGGACAGAGGCAGGCGTGGAGCGAGGCCGCCGCTCTGCGCGAGCGAGAACCACGGGGCGGCACGCCCATCACCGGCGGTACGCACGAAGGGATACGAATGCACGACAGTGTGGAGCGGTTCCTCCAGGTCTTGGAGAGGGAGCGGGGATTTTCCCTCAACACCATCGCCGCTTATCGGAACGACCTCAACCAGTTCGTTGTCTATCTTCGGCAACCGCCGTCCGAGGACCGGCAAGCGACCTGCTCCGCCTGGGCGGAACTCACTGATGGTCACCTGACCACCTACCTTCTCCACCTTCGCACCCGGGAGTACGCCTCCTCGACGGTAGCGAGAAAGACGGCGGCCATCAAGAGCTTCTGCCACTTTCTGCTCGGCGAGGGCCTGACCCCAGCTGATCCCGCCGCCAATATGACATCGCCAAAGGTGGATAAGTACGTGCCCCGAGCGATCACCCCGATCGAGGTGGCCCGGTTATTGGATCAGCCGTGCAAGAACCGTCTCGATGGCGTGGAGCGACCCGAAGCCCTGCGCGACCGCGCCATGCTTGAAACGCTGTACGCCACCGGGATGCGCGTGACCGAGCTGGTCTCCCTCGATTTGACGGACGTGAAGCTGGACACGGGAACGGTACGCTGTGCGGGCAAGGCGGGCCGGGAACGCACCGTGCCGCTCCGAGAGAGTGCGATTCGCTCCTTGGCCGACTACCTGGAGGATGGCCGCCCAGCTATTGTCTTTGCTGATGACCCGGCGCTGTTTCTCAACCACCGGGGCAATCGTCTAACCCGACAGGGGTTCTGGCTGATCCTCAAGTCCTACGCGCAGCAAGCCGAAATCGGGGATATCACTCCCCACACGCTGCGCCACTCCTTCGCCACCCATGCCTTGAAACACGGCGCCAACCTGCGCGATGTCCAGCAGATGCTCGGGCACGTCAGCATCTCCACCACCCAGGTATACCGCCAGCTCGTCGCGGGCACTCCCATTCTCGCTGGGGGAGGAATTGGCGGACGAGTGGACGGGACAGGTACGCTGAGCGAACCGGGCATCGTGACCTGAGCCACGCGTGTTGGCCGGAGGTGAGAATCAAACCCTGGCTCCTCCCGCCGTACCCTGAGCCGCCCTTAATAGACGCAGTCACCACGGCCGTTGGTGCCATGACCTGGCGCCCGTAAGGAGACGTCCGTTCCGATGACCGACACCAGCGTGCCGACCGTTCAGACAGCCCGCCCCGCCACGATGGACAAGATTGTCGCGCTCTGCAAGCGACGCGGGTTCGTCTTTCCCGGCTCCGATATCTACGGTGGTCTTGCCAATACGTGGGACTACGGGCCGCTCGGGGTGGAGCTCAAGAACAACGTCAAGCAGCTTTGGTGGCGCACCTTCGTTCAGCGGCGCCGGGACATCGTCGGCCTCGACGCGGGCATCCTTATGCACCCTCGCGTCTGGGAAGCATCCGGCCACGTCGTCAACTTCAACGACCCCCTCGTGGACTGCAAGACCTGCAAGAGCCGCTTCCGGGCCGACCACCTGATCGAGGAGAGGCTGGGGCTGCACGTCGACGGCAAGTCCCCAGAGGAACTGACCGCGATCCTGACGTCAGCGAATTTGCCTTGCCCACACTGTGGAAACCGCACTCTGACCGACGCCCGGCAGTTCAACATGATGTTCCGGACGGTCATTGGCCCAGTCGCCGAAACTGGCGTCCAAGTCTATCTGCGGCCGGAGACTGCGCAGGCGATGTTCGTCCAGTACAAAAACATCGTCGCAACCGCCCGGGTCAAGTTGCCCTTCGGCATAGCCCAGATCGGCAAAGCCTTCCGTAACGAGATCACGCCAGGCAACTTCATCTTCCGCGACATCGAGTTCGAGCAGATGGAGATCGAGTACTTTGTCCGGCCTGAGGAAGGGGCGACGGCCTTCGACGGATGGTTAGACGCGATGCGCGGCTGGCTCGACCTGATCGGCCTGTCCAGAGATCACGTGCGCATCCGAGAGCATGCCGCCGAGGAGCTTTCCCACTACTCCGATCGCACGGTCGACGTCGAGTATGAGTTCCCTGGAACTATGGGCTGGAAGGAGCTGTACGGTCTCGCCAACCGGACGGATTTCGACCTCCGCCAGCACCAGGAACACAGCGGGGAAGACCTGACCTACTTCGACCAGGCCAGCAACACCCGCTTTCTCCCCCACGTCATCGAGCCGACCTTCGGCGTGGACCGGACCGTCCTTGTTCTGCTCCTCGACGCCTACGACGAGGAGGAGACGACCGACGTCAATGGGAAGCCGGACACCCGAATCGTGCTCCGGCTCCATCCCCGGATCGCGCCCTATAAGGCGGCAGTCCTACCCCTGATGAAGAAGCCGGAATTGGCAGGACCGGCCCGCGCACTTTTCGACCGGTTAGAAGCCGAAACGGGTGTGCTCGTCGACTATGACGAGACCGGCAACATCGGAAAACGCTACCGGCGCCAGGATGAGATCGGGACGCCCTTTTGCTTCACAGTGGACTACGAAACCCTGGACGACCAGGCTGTCACCGTCCGCGACCGCGACACGACGAGCCAGCACCGGGTCCCGCTCGCGGACGTGCCCGCCTTCCTGCGGGAGCGGATCGCGTAGTGACCCGACCGTTCAGGTA